>NZ_JAPSKQ010000065.1:28055-32510 GCF_031181555.1 Streptomyces sp.
GGGTCGTACAGCTGGAGCTCGACCGCCCGGGCCTCCATCTGCGCCAGGTCCCGCACCTTCTTCGGGTAGCGGACCTTCTTCACGTCCTCCTTCATCGCCGCGATGAGTCCCCCGGCGTTCAGCACCTCGTCCGCCGTGTCCAGATACTCGGGCCGGGGGATCCGCCTGCCGCCCTCGATCTTGTAGACGAGGTCCTCGCCGTAACCGACCGCCGCCGCGAACTCGCCGGCCCGCATCCCCGCCGCCTCCCGGCGCAGCTTCAACTGCCGTCCCACCGTGGCCACCACGGCGAGCGCCCAGTCGTCGTGCGGATCCACCTCCCACCCCGGCTCGTCCGTCCGCTCCGCCTCGGTCCTGACCCGCACCGCCTCACCGTTCACCGACATGCGCGCCCCTCCGTAGTGCCGTGCCGTACCGTCACGCCCGGTCCGCAGGGCCCCGGCCGGCAGTCCGTGCAGCACCGGACGAGCCACGGGAGGTAGCCCTGCGTGACGAGGCGATCACTCCTCACGGTACGTCCGGCCGGCCGCGCCGAGTGAGGGGAATCGGGAAATTCGGGAGATCTCCGGAACCGGAACCCTCTCCCTCCGGGTTTCGGCGGCATCGGCGGCCGGGGGAGGCGGGCCGGGGTGCGCGGAGCGCCGGCCCCGCGCCTCATAAGGTGGGCCCATGACGGAACTGCCCTCCCCCGAGTTCGTCGAGCAGGGGGGATCCCCCTCCCGCTCCGCTCGGCGTCTGCTGCTGGTGCACGCCCACCCGGACGACGAGTCGATCACCAACGGCGCGACCATGGCCCGGTACGCCGCCGAGGGCGTCCACGTGACGCTGGTCACCTGCACCCTCGGTGAGCGCGGAGAGGTCATCCCGCCCGAACTGGCCCACCTGAGCGGGGCGGCCCTCGGCCGGCACCGGCTCGGTGAGCTGAAGGACGCGATGCGCGCGCTCGGGGTCGAGGACGCCCGGCTGCTCGGCGGCGCCGGGCGGTACAGCGACTCCGGGATGATGGGACTGCCCGACAACGACGACCCCGACTGCTTCTGGCAGGCCGACGTCGACCAGGCCGCAGGGCTGCTCGCCGAGGTGGTCCTCGAGGTCCGCCCCCAGGTCCTCGTCACCTACGACGACAACGGCGGCTACGGCCACCCCGACCACATCCAGGCCCACCGTGTCGCCATGCGGGCCGTCGAACTCGCCGCCGACGCGGGCTGGAGCGTCCCCAAGGTCTACTGGAACCGCGTGCCCCGCTCCGTCGCCGAACAGTCCTTCGCGCGCCTGCGCGACGACCTGTCCGGTCTGCCCTTCGACAAGGCGGCCACCGTCGACGACGTACCGGGCGTCGTCGACGACGAGCGCGTCACCACCGCGATCGACGGGAGCGCCCACGCCGCCGCCAAGGCCGCCGCGATGCGCGCCCACGCCACCCAGATCACGGTGGCCGAGCCGTACTTCGCGCTCTCCAACGAGCTGGCGCAGCCCCTGTTCACGACCGAGTACTACGAACTGGTCCGCGGGGAGCGCCCCGAGGGCCGGGAAAGCGACCTGTTCGCCGGAACCGGTACGGGGGAGGGGGCATGAGCGGCGACCGGAGCCCCCTGCTCGCCCAGCCGTTGCGCCCGCCCTCCGCCGCGCGGGTCTCCGCCTTCCTGGTGCTGTTCCTGCTCGGTGCCGTGGTCGGCGCGGCCGGGGCGCTGGTGCAGCCCGCGTGGTTCCCGGGCGGACTCCTGCTGGCCCTCGCGGGTGAGGCCGGGCTGTGCCTGGGAGCGGCCCGTGCGCTGCGCGGCCGGGCCGGGGCCGCCGCCGCGGCCGGCGGGTGGATGCTCGCCGTCATCCTGCTCACCACCAGCCGTCCGGAAGGTGACTTCCTGTTCGCCGCGGGCAGCGGTTCCTATCTCTTCCTGCTCGGCGGCATCGCCGTGGCTGTGATCTGCACCACGCTCGCTCCCGGGCGGCAACCGGACGGCGGCCCCGTCCGACTTGGCAAGTGACGTACCGCTTCGCGGTGTCACGGACGTGCGGGTCCGGTGCGGGTTTCCCCGGCGGTCCCGGGATACCGGTCGGATACGGCCAGTATGGTGGTGCGCGCCGCCGAGCCTCCCCCGCACCCTCGGCTTCGCCCGAGCCGGGGGACCCCCACCGTGAGCTCGTGACGGGCGGCGGAGCCAACCGGGAGAACCTGCCTTGAGTCGTGAAACTGACACTCCGTCCTCCGGGCCCGACGGGCGCGGCGGAGCCGCCTACCCGTCGGGCACGCCGCCCTACGGGATTCCGGCGATTCCGGACGAGGGTACGGGCGCGGGCCGTCCGGCCGCGCGACCGAAGGAACGCAAGACCGAGACCACGCTGACGACCCGGATCCGGATCAACATCCCCGGATCGCGGCCCATTCCGCCGGTCGTCGTGCGCAAGCCCGTCGCGGACACGGAGGCCAAGGGCACCACCGACGCCGAGGCGCCGACGCCGTCCTCCGCCGCGTCCACGGGTGCGGCCGAGCCTCCCGCCGAGCCCGATCGGTCCACCGGTCCCGACCGGCAGCCGGCCGAGGAGAAGCCGGCCAGCGACTGGTTCGCGCCGCGCAAGTCGGCGCCGGTCAAAGGCGGTCCGGGCGGTGGTTCCGCCAACGGGTCGGGCACGCCGAGTGGTTCGGGCGCCGCTGCGGCGGGCGGCCCGGCGGCCGGCACCGCACCCGCGGGTGCGCCCGGCGGCGCGCGGCCGGGTGGCGGACGTCCCGGTGGCGTGGTCGGCTCCATGAACACGCCGGGCGGCTCCCGCCACGGCGGCACGAACGGCTCCGGACTCCCCGGCGCGACCGGCGGGCCCGTGGCCCCCGGGCACGGTGGCGGCACCGGCTCGTTCGACGTGACCGAGGCACTGACCGGCGGCTCCGCGGGCAGCGGTACGCGTCCGGGCGCGGGCGGCGGTGGCGGACCGCGCCAGGACGACCCGGCGCACTTCACGGAGGACGGGCCCGGCGGCCGGAACGGACAGCCCGGCGCGAGCGGCCCGAGCAGCGGACCGGGGCAGGCCGGACAACTCGGCCGGCGGCGCCCGGGCGGCCCGAATCAGGGCCCGGCGGGCCCCACGACCGGTCCGGTCACCGGCGACGGCCCCATGGCCCCGCCGGCCGGCCCCGGCGGGCCGGCTCGCCCCGGCGGCCCGGCCGGCCCCGGTGCTGCCGGTGGGCAGCCCCACCCGGGCGCGGCCTTCGACGGGCAGGGAGGGCCCGGCGCCCCCGGTGGCGGCCTGAGCGACGACACCGCGATCCTCACTCCGCAGCAGCCGGTCCCCGGGCCGGGCACCCCGGGCTACGGCGCCCGCCACGCCAACGTCTCCGGGCACACCGTCACCAGCGGCATCCCGGTCGTGCCGCCGGGCGCCTCCTTCGACGCCGGCGCCCCCGCCGACGGCCCGCTGCGGCACACGCCCCCGAAGCTGCCCGAGCCGGTCTCCCCGCCCCCGGCGAGCTCCTCGAAGCCGCCGAAGAAGAAGGGGCGCAACAAGGTCGTCCTGCTCGGCGGCGCCGTGGTCGTCCTCGCCGGTGTCGCCTACGGCGCCGGTCTGCTGATGAACCACTCCGACGTGCCCAAGGGCACCACCGTGCTCGGCGTCGACATCGGCGGCACCCGCGACGAGGCCGTGAAGAAGCTCGACCAGGCCCTCGACGACCGGCTGGACAAGCCGCTGAAGCTGTCGGTCGGCGGCAAGACGGTCGAGCTGGAGCCGGACAACGCGGGTCTTCAGCTCGACACCGACGCCACCGTCGGCGAGGCCGCCCGGAGCGACTACAACCCGGTCTCCGTGATCGGCTCGCTCTTCGGCAACCACCGCGTCGTCGAACCGGTCATGCCCGTGGACGAGGAGAAGCTGCAGGCCGCCCTGGAGGACGCGGTCGGCGGTTCCGGCTCGGTGGTCGAGGGCACGATCGAGTTCGAGTCCGGCAAGGCCGTCCCCGTCTACCCCAAGGCGGGCAAGGGCATCGACGTCGCCCAGGCGGTCGACGTGGTGGAGGAGGCGTACCGCACCCAGGTGGAGACCGGTGCCTCCGCCCCGGTGAACGTCCCGACGACCACCCGGCAGCCCGAGGTCTCCAAGGCCGAGGTCGACCGGATGATGAAGGAGTTCGCCGAGCCGGCGATGTCGGCCAACGTGACCGTGCAGACCGACGCGGCGCACTCGGTCCCGATGAGTCCGCAGAATTCGCTGTGGAAGTTCCTCAGGGTGGAGGCCGTGGACGGCAAGCTGGTCGACAAGCCCGACCTGGCCGCCCTGAAGAAGCTCTACGGCCAGGCGTTCGACGACGTGCTCATCACCCGGGGCAACGGAGAGAAGACACCCGTCACCCCCCAGGACGTCTACGGCGCCCTTCGCCCGGCGCTGACGAGCACGACCGACCGGGTCGCGGTCATCGACACGGACCCCAGCTGACGCGACCACCGCGCACGGCACGTGAGAGCGGCG
>NZ_JAPSKQ010000239.1 GCF_031181555.1 Streptomyces sp.
TTCCTCCGGGCGCTTCCCTTCGGTCTTGCGTCTCCGACTCTATCAGATCTTTCCGATCCGATTTCCTCGGTGCTTTCCAGGTTCCCGCTTCCGCGTTTCCCTTTCCGGCGCTTCCGACTTTATCAGAGATTCTGAGTCGGATTTTCCCGCCCCTCCGGGGACTGGTTCCGACGCACGAGGTGGTCGGGTTCCCGATCGGGGGGAGCTGTAAACGTACTGGAGCGGGGAGCCCCGATGCAAATCGGGTCGCCCCGCTCCTGGTTCGCTCGTAGGTGAGGTCCGACGGACCGTCAGACCTCGACCACCACGGGCAGGATCATCGGCCGGCGCCGGTACGTGTCGGAGACCCACTTGCCCAGTGTCCGGCGGACAAGCTGCTGGAGCTGGTGGGGTTCGACGACGCCGTCCTGGGCCGAACGCTCCAGCACCTCCGTGATCTTCGGGATCACCTCGGCGAAGGCGGAGTCCTCGATGCCGGAGCCCCGGGCCTGGAGGTGCGGGCCGCCCGTGATCTTGCCGGTGGACGAGTCGATGACCACGAAGACCGAGATGATGCCCTCGTCGCCGAGGATTTTGCGGTCCTTCAGGGCCGGCTCGCCGACGTCACCGACGGAAAGGCCGTCGACGTAGACGTATCCCGCGTGGACCTTGCCGACGATCTTCGCCTTGCCCTCGACGAGGTCGACGACCACGCCGTCCTCGGCGATGACGATGCGGTCGTGCGGGACGCCGGTCATGGCACCCAGTTCCGCGTTGGCGCGCAGGTGGCGCCATTCGCCGTGGACCGGCATCAGGTTCTTCGGACGGCAGATGTTGTAGAAGTACAGCAGTTCGCCCGCGGACGCGTGACCGGAGACGTGCACCTTGGCGTTGCCCTTGTGGACGACGTTGGCGCCCCAGCGGGTCAGGCCGTTGATCACGCGGTACACCGCGTTCTCGTTGCCGGGGATGAGCGACGACGCCAGGATCACGGTGTCGCCCTCGACGATGCGGATCTGGTGATCGCGGTTGGCCATGCGGGACAGGGCCGCCATCGGCTCGCCCTGGGAACCCGTGCAGACGAGGACCACTTCGTTGTCGGGGAGGTCGTCGAGGGACTTGACGTCCACGACCAGGCCCGGCGGGACCTTGAGGTACCCGAGGTCGCGGGCGATGCCCATGTTGCGGACCATGGAGCGGCCGACGAAGGCGACCCGGCGGCCGTACTCGTACGCCGCGTCCAGGATCTGCTGGATGCGGTGGACATGGCTGGCGAAGCTGGCCACGATGATCCGCTTGCGGGCGCCGGCGAAGACCTGGCGCAGCACGTTGGAGATGTCGCGCTCGTGCGGGGTGAACCCGGGGACCTCGGCGTTCGTGGAGTCGGAGAGGAGGAGGTCGATGCCCTCCTCGCTCAGGCGGGCGAACGCGTGGAGGTCCGTGAGGCGGTTGTCCAGCGGAAGCTGGTCCATCTTGAAGTCGCCGGTGTGGACCGCCATGCCGGCGGGGGTGCGGATGGCCACGGCGAGCGCGTCGGGGATCGAGTGGTTGACCGCGATGAACTCGCAGTCGAACGGGCCGATGCGCTCGCGCTGCCCTTCCTCCACCTCCAGGGTGTACGGGCGGATGCGGTGCTCCTGGAGCTTCGCCTCGATGAGGGCGAGGGTCAGCTTGGAGCCGATCAGCGGGATGTCCGGCTTCTCGCGGAGGAGGAAGGGGACGCCGCCGATGTGGTCCTCGTGGCCGTGGGTGAGGACGATGCCCTCGATGTCGTCGAGGCGGTCCCGGATGGACGAGAAGTCCGGCAGGATCAGGTCGATTCCGGGCTGCTCCTCCTCGGGGAAGAGCACTCCGCAGTCGACGATCAGCAGACGGCCGCCGTACTCGAAGACCGTCATGTTCCGGCCGATCTCGCCGAGGCCACCGAGCGGGGTGACGCGCAGGCCGCCTTCGGGCAGCACCGGGGGCGGGCCGAGTTCAGGATGCGGATGACTCAAAAGACTCTCCTCACCACACGCGCCACGTACCGGTGGGGCACGTGGCGCGCATGACGTTCGTGCAGAAGCAGTTGTCGATGTGGGGTGCGGGCACCGGTGGCCCGCCTCTTCAGTTGTGAAGTCCGGTTGCGCGAGCGGGCGCGCGAAGTCTCGTTGCTAGAGCTGTACCCCGCCGGCGGCAAGATCGATCTTGAGCTGCTCGATCTCTTCCGGCGCGCACTCGACCATGGGGGCGCGCAGGGGCCCGGCGGGCAGGCCCTTGAGGGCGAGCGCCGCCTTGGTGGTCATCACGCCCTGGGTACGGAACATCCCCGTGTAGACCGGGAGCAGCTTCTGGTGGATCTCGGTGGCCTTCTGGACGTCTCCCGAGGTGTACGCCTCGACCAGGGCGCGCAGCTCGGGGGTGACGAGGTGGCCGACGACCGAGACGAAGCCGACGGCGCCCACGGAGAGCAGGGGCAGGTTCAGCATGTCGTCGCCGGAGTACCAGGCGAGGCCGGAGCGGGCGATGGCCCAGCTGGCGCGGCCGAGGTCGCCCTTGGCGTCCTTGTTGGCGACGATCCGGGGGTGCTCGGCGAGGCGGACGAGCGTCTCGGTGTTGATCGGGACGCCGCTGCGACCGGGGATGTCGTAGAGCATGACCGGCAGCTCGGTGGCGTCGGCGACGGCCGTGAAGTGCCGGTAGAGGCCCTCCTGCGGGGGCTTGTTGTAGTACGGGGTGACGACCAGCAGGCCGTGCGCGCCGGTGCGCTCGGCGGCGCGGGCCAGCTCGATGCTGTGGTGGGTGTCGTTGGTGCCGACTCCGGCCACGACGTGGGCGCGGTCGCCGACCGCCTCCAGGACCGCTCGTACGAGATCCGATTTCTCCGCGTCGCTGGTGGTGGGGGACTCGCCGGTGGTGCCGTTGATGATCAGGCCGTCGTTGCCTGCGTCCACCAGGTGAGCGGCGAGCCGCTGTGCGCCGTCGAGGTCGAGTGCGCCGTCCGCCGTGAAGGGCGTGACCATGGCGGTGAGGACCCGCCCGAAGGGGGTCTGCGGAGTGGAGGTCGGAGCCATGGGTTACACGCTACTCGTTGCTCAGGTCGGGGTCTGCCCTCGGGGGAGGCGACGGGGCGGGACAAAGGGAGGAACCCGGCACTGCCTGCTCGGGGGTTCAGGCAGTGCCGGGCCCGTTTGATCAGGCTAGATGAACTTCCCTAAATGCCGCAATACGGACACCTTGCAGGGTTGCCCCGTGCACGTGCACCCGGCGCGCGAACGGGGGGTTCCTTACGGGGCCACACGGCCGTTCGCGTTGAAGGCGGCGTGGGTGAGCGGCATGAGCCGGGCCCACTCGGCCTCCATCTTCTCGCCGACCATCTCGATCTCCCGCTGCGGGAAGGACGGGACCTTCGCCAGTTCGTGCTGGGTGCGCAGCCCGAGGAAGTGCATCAGCGAGCGCGCGTTGCAGGTGGCGTACATCGAGGAGTACAGACCGACGGGGAGCACCGCGCGGGCGACCTCGCGGGCGACGCCGGCGGCGAGCATCTCCTGGTAGGCCTCGTACGCCTGCCGGTAGGAGTCCTCCATGACGCGGCCCACCAGCTCCTGCTGGGCCGCGGAGCCCTCGACGAAGCGGTACTTGCCGGGGCGGCCCTCCTGGACCAGCTTGCGGGACTCGTCCGGGACGTAGAAGACCGGCTGGAGCTCGCGGTAGCGGCCCGACTCCTCGTTGTACGACCAGCCCACGCGGTGCCGCATGAACTCGCGGAAGACGAAGATCGGGGCGCTGATGAAGAAGGTCATCGAGTTGTGCTCGAAGGGGCTGCCGTGACGGTCCCGCATCAGGTAGTTGATCAGGCCCTTGGAACGCTCGGGGTCCTTGTTCAGCTCGTCCAGGGACTGCTCGCCGATGGTGGAGACGCGGGCGGCGAACAGCACGTCGGCGTCGGACGCGGTGTGCTTGACCAGCTCGACCGTCACGTCGCTGCGGAAGTCGGGCTTGAGGTCGTCGGCGGGGGTTTCGGTCACGGCGTGGGGAGTCCTTCCATCACGTCTCTCGGGCGGCGCCCACTTTACGGCCCGGCGTCGGCGAGGGGGCGTTCGGTACCGGGAGGCGACATAGGGCGGTGAACGGCGGCGAACTTCTGCGAAGTCGGCGAAAGTGGGCACCTTTCGGGACGCTCGCTCGTCTGTGTTGGTGACAGTGATTCATTCGAACCCGGAAAGGAGACGCACCCTGATGTTCGGTCGGCGCGAACCCGTACCGTTCGCCTTCCTCGCCGAGGCCGACAGGTTCCGCAGCAATGTCACTCCCCCGCCCCCTGAGCGGGCGACCGCCGGTCAGATAGCCGGGCGCTGGCTGCTGGGGCTCACCGTCGTCGCCGGGCTGGTGGGCTCCCTGGTCATCGGGATGCCCGCGCTGTCCACCGAGCCTCCGGGCGCGGGGAGCCAGCAGTCACAGGCGACCGACGGGCGCTGAGCCGCCGGGTCGACCGCACCGTCTCCGTCCGGACCCCCGAAGGTGGTGACAGGGGACACAGATCGGTAGCCTCACCGGGCACTGCCCACGCATGGATCGAGTGAGGACCAGCCGTGCCCCTGCCCTTCCTGACGGCCGACCGCGCGTTCGACACGGCGGACGATGCCGCCCTGCCGTACGAGGACCGTGATCGCTGGCGGCGCCCGTACCGTCCCGGGCCGTGGCGGGTGGGTGCGGCGGCGCTTCTGCTGCTGCTCGCCTCGTTCGTGCTGTTCGCGGGGGTCATCATCGCGGCGACGGCGACGCTGTCGTCCGCCGGGGCCGTGTTCGCCATCGCGCTGGTCGTCGTCGGCTGCGCGTTGAGGATGCTGCGCATGGGTGTCTGGGTGAGCGCGCGGGGCCTGCGCCATGTGGCCCTCCTCAGCACGCGGACGACGTCCTGGGAGCAGGTGGCCTCCGTGCGCACGGTGCAGCAGCCGGTGCGCTGGCTGGGGCTGCCGCGCATGGTGCAGGGGCAGGCGCTGCTCCTCGTCCGGCGGGGGCGGGCGGCGGATGCCCTGCCGCTGCTGACCTCGCACAACGCGGACTTCCTGGGGCGGGATCCGCTGGCCTTCGACCGGGCGGCCGACTCCGTGGAGGTCTGGGCCGACGAGTACCGGCGGAGCTGAGCCCGCGGAGCCGCGCCGTGTGCGCCGGGGCCCGTCCCGCGTGGACGGACCGGGCCCCGGCGCACACGGCGCACGCGATCAGTGAGAGGTCTTGTGCAGGGTGATCGCCCGCTGCATGGCCTTGCGGGCGCGCGGGGTGTCGCGGGCGTCGTGGTAGGCGACGGCGAGCCGGAACCAGCTGCGCCAGTCGTCGGGGGCGGCCTCCGTCTCGGCCTTGCGCCGGGCGAAGACCTCGTCGGCCGAGTCGCGGTCGACGCGGCCGCTGGGGAGGCGCTTCAGCTCGTCGACGGGCAGTCCGCCCTCGGCGTCGAGCTCGGCGGCGAGCCGGTTGGCGTTGCGGACGAACTCGGTGTTCTTCCACAGGAACCACGCACCGATGACCGGCAGGATCAGCACCGCGACACCGAAGGCGACGGTGAGGGGCGTACCGGTCTCGATGAGCAGCACACCGCGGCTGCCGACCAGGACGAAGTAGACGACCAGGACGGCGGCCGTGATGGCGTAGGAGATCTTGGCGCGCATGAGGTCGGCCCGGGCTCAGTTCAGGTCGAGGAAGTGTTCCAGGCCGAAGGTCAGGCCGGGAGTGGTCACCACGCGGCGGGCGCCGAGCAGGATGCCCGGCATGAAGCTGCTGTGGTGCAGGGAGTCGTGGCGGACGGTGAGGGTCTCGCCCTCGCCGCCGAGCAGGACCTCCTGGTGGGCGAGCAGGCCGCGCAGCCGGACCGCGTGCACCGGGACCCCGTCCACGTTCGCGCCGCGGGCACCCTCCAGGGCGGTGGCCGTGGCGTCCGGGGAGGGGGCGCTGCCGGCCCGGCGGCGGGCCTCGGCGATGAGCTGGGCGGTGCGGGTGGCGGTACCGCTGGGGGCGTCCACCTTGTTCGGGTGGTGCAGCTCGACGACCTCGACGGACTCGAAGTACGGGGCGGCGATCTGCGCGAACTTCATGGTCAGCACGGCGCCGATGGAGAAGTTCGGCGCGATGAGCACGCCCGTCTCCGGGGACCGGTCGAGCCAGCCCCTCAACTGCGCGAGGCGCTCGTCGGTCCAGCCCGTCGTCCCGACGACCGCGTGGATGCCGTGGCGTACGCAGAAGTCGAGGTTGCCCATGACCGAGGCGGGGGTGGTCAGCTCCACGGCGACCTGGGCGCCGGTCTCGGCGAGGGTCTCCAGCTTGTCGCCCCGGCCGAGGGCGGCCACCAGCTCCATGTCCTCGGCGGCCTCGACCGCCCGTACCGCCTCGGACCCGATCCGGCCCTTGGCGCCGAGGACCGCCACGCGCAGCTTGCTCATCTTCCTTGCTTCCTTGTCGGAGGGGGTGGGGGCCTGTCCGGCACGGTCCCGCGCTAGGCGACGGCGTCGTGCAGCCGGGCCGCCTGCTTGTCCTTGAGCGGGCCGATGACCGACAGGGAGGGCCGCCGTCCCAGGATGTCGCGGGCGACCGAGCGGACGTCGTCCGGAGTGACCGAGGCTATCCGGGCCAGCATGTCGTCGACCGACATCTGCTCGCCCCAGCACAGTTCGCTCTTGCCGATACGGTTCATCAGCGCGCCGGTGTCCTCCAGGCCGAGGACCGTGGAGCCCTTGAGCTGGCCGATGGCGCGCTCTATCTCGTCGTCCGGCAGTCCGTGCTCGGCCACGTGGTCGAGTTCGTCGCGGCAGATCTTCAGCACGTCGTGGACCTGCGACGGCCTGCAGCCCGCGTACACGCCGAACAGGCCGCAGTCGGCGAAGCCGGAGGTGTACGAGTACACGCTGTAGGCCAGTCCGCGCTTCTCCCGGACCTCCTGGAACAGGCGGGAGGACATGCCGCCGCCGAGGGCGGTGTTCAGCACGCCGAGGGCCCAGCGCCGCT
The DNA here is from genome assembly GCF_031181555.1 of Streptomyces sp. Taxonomy (GTDB): domain Bacteria; phylum Actinomycetota; class Actinomycetes; order Streptomycetales; family Streptomycetaceae; genus Streptomyces; species Streptomyces fimbriatus. The sequence continues at coordinate 6,958 of NZ_JAPSKQ010000239.1, forward strand.
CGTCGGTACGGGCCAGGCCCGGCATGCCGAGGACGACGTGGGCCTGTTCCGTCCTGCGGTCGACGAGCTCGACGCGGCCCGCGGTGCGCAGGGCGCGCCGGCCGCCGCGCGGGGCGATCGGCTGGGCGCCGGGGTCCTTGAAAGCACCGGCCCTCTCGAAGGCGGCGCGGACCTGGCGTACGACCTTGCCGTGGTCGATGTTGCCGGCGCAGGCGACCACGAGGTGGGTGGGGTCGTAGTGCTTCTTGTAGAAGCGGCGGATGCGGTCCGCGGTGAGGGCGTTGACCGTGTCGACCGTGCCGAGCACCGGGCGGCCGAGGGGGTTGTCGCCGAACATGGTGTGCGCGAACAGGTCGTGCACGCAGTCGCCCGGGTCGTCCTCGGTCATCGCGATCTCTTCGAGGATGGCGCCGCGCTCGACGTCGACGTCCTCCT
>NZ_JAPSKQ010000066.1 GCF_031181555.1 Streptomyces sp.
CGTACCCCTGGGGGGGGGGGGCCGGGCGGGGCGGCGGGCGCCCCCGCCGGGCCCTTCCGTGTCCCGTGCCGCCCCGGCGGCGTTCACGGAGGGAACACGGTTCCTTCACAGGGAGGATTGGATTCCGCAGGTCAGGGGTAAGACGGGCTAGGACCGAAGTGAGCAGGCCGGCCATGTGGGAGGAACCCCGACATGCTCTTGGAAGCGCTCAGCTCCGCGATTCTCGGCCTCGCTCTGGCGTGGGCGGCCACACGCCGCCTGCCGCACCGCTTTCCCGCCCGTGCCCTGGTGCTGCCGACCGGCGTGGCCGGAGCCCTCTTCGGCGCCTTCCTGACGCACACCGCGCTGGACGCCGTGAACCTGCCGGCGGCCCTGCTCGGCGCGGTGACCGTCTCCGTGGCCTCCCTCTCACTGCTGCTGCGCCCCGCGAGAAGGCTCCGCCGCCGGTCGGCGACCGCCTGATCGGCCGCCGACGAAGACGCGGCCCCGACGGGCCGGCCCGGCGTCAGGCCGCCAGCCCCAGCGCCGCCATCCGCTTGGTGTGCGCCTCGGTGATCCGGGAGAACATCCTGCCGACCTCGGCGAGGTCGAAGCCGTCCGCGACCCCGCCCACGAGCATCGTCGACAGCGCGTCCCGGTCGGCGACCACCCGCTGGGACTGCGACAGCGCCTCCCCCATCAGCCGCCGCGCCCACAGCGCGAGCCGTCCGCCCACGCGCGGGTCCGCGTCGATCGCCGCGCGCACCTTCTCCACGGCGAAGCCGCCGTGCCCCGTGTCGTCGAGCACGGCCAGCACCAGGGCACGGGTGTCGGAGTCGAGGCGGGCCGCCACCTCCCGGTAGAAGTCGCTGGCGATGGAGTCGCCGACGTAGGCCTTGACCAGGCCCTCCAGCCAGTCGGAGGGCGCCGTCTGCTTGTGGAAACCGTCGTACGCGGCGACGAACGGCTCCATCGCGCGCGTCGGCTCCTCGCCGATCTCGGCGAGCCGGTCGCGCAGCCGCTCGAAGTGGTGGAACTCGGCCGAGGCCATCTTCGCCAGCTCCGCCTTGTCCGCCAGCGTGGGCGCCAGCTTGGCGTCCTCCGCGAGCCGCTCGAACGCCGCGAGCTCCCCGTACGCGAGCGCGCCGAGCAGGTCCACGACAGCGGCGCGGTACTGCGGATCGGCGGAGGCGGCCGCCCAGTCCAGGGCGGCGACGCCGGTGTGTCCGGCGGTGGTGTCGGGGGTGTCCGCGGCGTTGTCAGGCTTGTCAGAGCTCGTCATGAAGCGCACAATAGCCCGCTTGCCGGGCGCCGTAAGGTCGTGGCCGACCAGTGTGACGACGGCTACGTGACCAAATCGGCCATGGCGTGTGCGCGAATCCGGGGTATGGTGGTAAGGCGCCTGCTGAGCACTCTGACGTACTCGACAGGCCGCATGTATGAGGATGCCCGGTCGGTGGCCCGATCGGCTCCGAACCGACAGCCCTCCCTGACCGTACGGCACATCGCGTACGACGATCGGAGGGAACCCTCAGCGGTACGAGCGCTAGAGCGTCGGCAGTGGTCCCGTGCCCTACGGCACCGCCCGTAAGGCAGCCGACGTCCCCGGCACGGTCCCTACACGACCCCCGCGCTCGCCTCGCACCGCGCACACAGAAGAGGCAGCACCCTGACTACGACGTTCCGAGAGCTCGGGATCCTCCCCGAGACCGCCGAGGCCCTGGAGGCCGTCGGCATCATCACCCCCTTCCCCATCCAGGAGATGACGCTCCCCGTGGCCCTGTCGGGCACCGACGTCATCGGCCAGGCCAAGACCGGCACCGGCAAGACGCTGGGCTTCGGCCTTCCGCTCCTCGAGCGCGTCACCGTTCCCGCCGACGTGGAGGCGGGCCGCGCCAGGCCCGAGGACCTCACCGACGCCCCGCAGGCCCTCGTCGTCGTCCCCACGCGCGAGCTGTGCACCCAGGTCACCAACGACCTCCTCACCGCGGGCAAGGTGCGCAACGTGCGCGTCACCGCGATCTACGGAGGCAGGGCGTACGAGCCCCAGGTCGAGGCCCTGAAGAAGGGCGTCGACGTGGTCGTCGGCACCCCGGGCCGGCTGCTGGACCTCGCGGGCCAGAAGAAGCTGAACCTGAACCACGTCAGGGCCCTCGTCCTCGACGAGGCCGACGAGATGCTCGACCTGGGCTTCCTGCCCGACGTCGAGAAGATCATCAATCTGCTTCCGGCCCGGCGCCAGACCATGCTGTTCTCGGCGACCATGCCGGGCGCGGTCATCGGACTGGCCCGCCGCTACATGTCGCAGCCCACGCACATCCGCGCCACGGCGCCGGACGACGAGGGCGCGACGGTGGCGAACACCAAGCAGTTCGTCTACCGCGCGCACAACATGGACAAGCCCGAGATGGTCGCGCGCATCCTGCAGGCCGAGGGCCGCGGGCTGGCCATGATCTTCTGCCGCACCAAGCGCACCGCCGCCGACCTCGCCGACCAGCTCAAGCAGCGCGGCTTCGCCTCCGGCGCGGTCCACGGCGACCTGGGCCAGGGCGCCCGCGAGCAGGCGCTGCGCGCGTTCCGCAACGGCAAGGTGGACGTGCTCGTCTGCACCGACGTCGCCGCCCGCGGCATCGACGTCGAGGGCGTGACGCACGTCATCAACTACCAGTCGCCGGAAGAGGAGAAGACGTACCTGCACCGCATCGGCCGTACGGGCCGCGCGGGCGCGAAGGGTACGGCGATCACGCTGGTCGACTGGGACGACATCCCGCGCTGGCAGCTGATCAACAAGGCGCTGGACCTGGGCTTCGGCGACCCGCCGGAGACGTACTCCACCTCCCCGCACCTCTTCAGCGACCTCGGTATCCCCGAGGGCACCAAGGGCGTCCTGCCGCGTTCGGAGCGCACGCGCGCCGGGCTGGACGCGGAGGAGCTGGAGGACCTGGGCGAGCCGGGCGGCCGCGGACCGCGCGGGCGCGGTGGCCGGAGCGGGCGGAGCGACTCCCGTTCCGCCGAGCAGGAGACCCCGGCCCGTACGCCGCGACGCCGTCGCCGTACGCGTGGCGGTGCGCCGCTGGACGGGACGAGCGGGCAGCCCGCGGCCCCGGCCGCCGAGGGCACCGGCGAGGCGGAGGGCGGTACGGCCGTCCGCACCCCGCGCCGCCGTCGCCGTATGCGCGGCGGAGTCCCGGCCGAGACGGCGCCGGCCGCGACGACCGCGGTCGAGCCCACGGAGCCGGCGCGGTCCGCCCAGTCCGCTGTCGCCACGGCCGAGGGCACGGCCGGGGACGCCCCCGAGGCCCCCGAGAAGCCGCGCCGCCGCCGGACCCGCAAGGCCGCGGAGACGACGGCGGTGGGCACCGCGGCCGTGGTCACCCCGTCGGCCGAGGAGAGCGCGGTGGTCCCCGGGGCCCCGGTGACGACGGACGCGGACGCGGCGTCGGTCACGGAGCCCGAGTCCCCCGTCGCCGAGCCGCGCCGCCGCCGGACCCGCAAGACCGCGGCTGCGGCTGCGGAGACGGCGGTCGACACGGCCGAGGGAACCACCGAGCCGGCCGAGGCAGCCGTCGAGCCGGCGCAGGAGCCGGAGGCAGCGGCGGAGGCCAAGCCCCGGCGGACCCGGAAGGCCACGGCCAAGAAGGCCGAAGCAGCCGTCGACACGGCGGAGACCACCGAGGCCAAGCCGCGCCGCCGCACCCGCAAGACCGCCGAGCCCGCCGCGACCGTCGCCGACATCCCGGCACAGGCCGCACAGGAGCCGGAGGCCACGCCCCGGCGCACGCGGAAGGCCACGGCCAAGAAGGCCGAGGCAGCCGTCGACACGGCGGAGACCGCGGAGGCCAGGCCGCGCCGCCGCACCCGCAAGACCGCCGAACCCGCCGCGCAGGAGCCGGAGGCCACCGCGGAGGCCAAGCCCCGGCGGACCCGGAAGTCGGCGGCCACGGCCGCCACCGAGTCCGTCGACACGGCGGAGACCGCGGAGGCCAAGCCGCGCCGCCGCACCCGCAAGACCGCCGAACCCGCCGCGACCGTCGCCGACATCCCGGCACAGGCCGCACAGGAGCCGGAGGCAGCGGCAGCGGCGAAGCCCAGGGTCCGCCGCACCCGCAAGGCCACGGCCGCCGCGGAGTCCGCGGAGGGCTGACGCACCATCCGACGGCCCGGCCCCACACCTCCGTGGGGCCGGGCCGTCGGCGTGTCCGTGCCCATCGCCCCGGAAAACGGGGACGGGGCGGGGCCGTCGCCGCCCCGCCCGCTACCCTCCCCCCGTGACCAGCCACTCCACGCCCGCCGCCGTCCCGCCCCACCACTCCCGGACCCACCGGCTCCGCACCTCGCGCGGGGAGTTCGCCGTCGTGGACGTGCCGCCGGCCGCCGGAGCCGAGGAGAAGGGGGTCGCGTTGCTGCTGCCCGGGTTCACCGGCAGCAAGGAGGACTTCGCGCTGGTGCACGGGCCGCTCGCCGCGCGCGGGTATCGCAGCGTCGCCGTGGACGGGCGGGGGCAGCACGAGTCGGACGGGCCCGCCGACGACGAAACCGCCTACGCCCAGGCCGAATTGGCGCGGGACGTGCTCGCTCAGGCCGAGGCGCTCGGCGGGTCCGTGCATCTCGTCGGACACTCGCTCGGCGGCCAGATCGCCCGTGCCGCCGTCCTCCTGGACCACTCCCCCTTCCGCTCGCTCACCCTTGTCTCCTCCGGCCCGGGACGGATCTCCGTCTCCCAGGAGCAGCGCGTGAAGCTGCTGCGGGACGCGCTCGCGGTGATGTCGATGGCGGAGTGCTGGGAGGCGATCCTGGCCATGGGGCCGCCCGAGGAGGTCGGCGGCCCGGCGCGCGGGATCGGCGACCGGGAGCAGTTGCGCCGCCGCTGGCTGGGCACCGCGCCCGCGCAGTTGCTCGCCACGGGGCGGCAGTTGTGCGCCGAGCCGGACCGGGTGGCCGAACTCGCCGCCGTGCCGCTGCCGTTCCACGTCCTGTCCGGCGCGCACGACGACACCTGGCCGGTCGCGGACCTCGACGAGATGGCCGTACGGCTGAAGGCGCACCGCACCGTCGTCGACGGGGCCGGGCATTCGCCCACCGTCGACGCGCCGGCGCCGACCGCCCGTGCCCTCGCCGACTTCTGGGACGGGCTCCGTCGCGGCGGCCAGTAAGCGTGGCGGCCGGTGGTGCGCCGGCGTCAGTACTGCGCCTGCAGGTGGTCCCAGAAGCCGTCGCGCAGAGCGCGCCGCAGGTCCGCCTGGCCCCGCAGGGAGTACTGGAGCAGGCCCTCCGCCTCCACCAGCAGGTCCTGGTCGACCGAGCCGGGCAGGTAGGGGTGGCCGGGGAGCAGTTCCAGCAGGGCGTCCCGGCCGCGCGCGGCGAGCCACTTCGCGGCGATCTGCGCACCGACGAAGCGGACGTCCTCACGGGTGGGCCGGCCCGTCACGGGCTCGTAGGCCGGGGCCGTGCGCCGGGAGACGTAGGGCTTGAAGAAGTCGAGGTCGAGGGTGCGCTGGCTGTCGACCTCCCAGAGCAGCGGCTCGGCCTGGTTGCGGCCCTCGGGTGCCTCGATGCCCCAGAGGTGGACCCGGGCGCCGTACCCCTGCGCCGCCTCGACCGCCGAGACGAGGTCCTCGTCGCCGCCGAGCAGGGCGGCGTCGCTGATGGCGCGGTGCCGGGCCAGTGACTCCAGGTCGGAGCGGATCAGGGAGTCGACGCCCTTCTGCTGGTTGCTGGCGTTGAGGTTGCCGAGGCGGACCTTGACGTCGGGGAGCTCGGCGATGGACTGCTGCTCGGCGGTGTGGATGCGGCGTCGGGCACCGTCGTACCAGTAGACCCGCAGCAGCCTGCTGTCCGCGAAGACGGTGCGGGCGCGGTCGATGAGCGCGTCGATGAGTCCCTCGGCGTCGAGGTCGAAGGCCCGGCGGTCCTCGGTCCCGGCCACGAGCCGCCCCGCGGCCGCGTACAGATAGCCGGCGTCGACGAAGATCGCGTGCGTCGAGGGCGTCTTCGCCACCTCGGCGAGCATGCGCTGGAGCAACTCGTTCGTGCGGTCGATGCGGGCGCTCAGGGCCGCGAGGTCTTCGTTCATCCCCTCCATTGTCCTGGCGGTCACGCTACGAACACAACTGGTCCCAATCGGTCCCCTTCGAAACTCTTACCAGTCAGTATTTAATCGATCGAAAAATTTCTTTAGCGTAGGGAATGTTTGTATCGCACAGATCGTTGTCACTCGTGGAGCTTGGGCCCGACCGGCCCGGGAACCGTCCACCGAGTAGTTCTCCTTCAGGAGGATGACCAGACGAAGGGAGAAGCCCATGCGCTTCGAAATCATGCGACTCGACGACGTCGACGGCACGCCCGTGGACACGACCGTCGTGGACGCCGCCTCCGTCAACCGCATCGTTCAGCAGGCCGCCGCCGTCGGGCAGCGCCTGTGGATCCGCCCCGCCGACACGTCGGCCTCATAACGCGCGAGCCGGCCCCAGGGCCCGCCGGCGCCTCCGTTCGCTTCGGAGCCCCCGTACCGCGATCGGTACGGGGGCTCCGCGCGTCCTGCGGGCGGGTCAGCCGCCCCGGATCACCTGGGTGACGCCGTTGATGATCTGCTGCACGGCGATCGCGGAGAGCATCATGCCCGCGAGGCGCGTCACCAGGACCACGCCGCCGTCCTTGATGACCCGGATGATCAGCAGCGAGTACCGCATCGCCAGCCACAGCACGACATGGATGGCGAGGATCGCCGACCACACCGAGACCTGCCCGGTGACGTCGTCCGCCTTCTGCACGGCCAGGATGACCGACACGATCGCGCCGGGCCCCGCCAGCAGCGGCATGCCCAGCGGGACCAGCGCGACGTTGACGTCCTTGGTCTGCTGGGGCTCGTCGGACTTGCCGGTGAGCAGGTCGAGCGCGATCAGCAGGAGCAGCAGCCCGCCCGCGATCATCAGTGCGGGCACCGACACGTGCAGGTAGTCGAGGATCTGGTGGCCGAGCAGCCCGAAGACGGCGATCACGCCACCGGCCACGCACACGGCCTGGAAGGCCATCCGCTTCTGCACCTTGGCGGGCCGGCCGGCGGTCAGGCCGAGGAAGATCGGGGTGATCCCAGGGGGATCCATGATGACAAAAAGGGTCAGAAAGAGAGAGCCGAAGACGGCGACGTCGAACATGACTGCCTTGCTGAAGGACGAACGAAAGGTGGGCGGGGAGGACGGGCCTCAGGCTCCGCCGGTCCCCGGCACCGGGAACGCCCCGGTCGCGCGCCGCGTGATCTCGCCGTACACCTCGGGGTCCGTCATGAACTCGCCGAGGACGCAGGTCTTCCGGCTGCCGTGGTAGTCGCTGGATCCCGTCACCAGGAGTCCCAGCTCCCGCGCCAGGCCCCGCAGCCTCGCCCGCGTCTCGGGGTCGTGGTCCATGTGGTCGACCTCGATGCCGTCGAGGCCGGCCTCGGCCAGTTCGGCGATCGCGGACTCCGGCACGGTCCGGCCCCGCTTGCTCGCGGCCGGGTGCGCGAACACCGCGACCCCGCCCGCGCCCTTGATCAGCCGCAGGGCCTCGAAGGGATCGGTCTCGTGCTTCTCCACGTAGGCCCGGCCGCCGTCGGCCAGCCACTCCTGGGTGAACGCGTCGCTCACGGTCGGTACGACGCCCAGCTCGACGAGTGCGGTGGCGACGTGCGGGCGCCCCACCGACCCGTCGCCGGCGATCCGTGCGACCTGCTCCCAGGTGACGGGCACGCCCAGCGCGTTGAGCTTGGAGATCATGCCCTGGGCCCGCGGCACCCGGTCGTCCCGGACCAGCTCGCGCTCGGCGAGCAGCGCGGGCTCCTCGGGATCGAAGAGGTAGGCCAGCACGTGCATGCTGACGCCGTCGAGCCGGCAGGAGAGTTCCGCGCCGGTGACCAGCGTGAGTCCCGCGGGCAGCGCGGCGAGAGCCTCGGCGTGTCCGCGGGTGGTGTCGTGGTCGGTCAGCGCGATGACGTCGAGACCGGCGGCGGCGGCCTTGCGGACCAGGTCGGCCGGCGTGTCCGTGCCGTCGGACGCGGTGGAGTGGGTGTGCAGGTCGATGCGCACGACGCGTTACTCCAATGCGGCGACGGAACGGACGGGGACGCTTCAGGATAACCGGATTTTCACCATCCCCTGTCACACCCGAACCCGCCCTGCGCCCCCTACGCACGCGTGATGAGCCGCCCGGGGCCCGCCACCGGACCGGGCCCCGCGCCTCCCGGGCCCGGAGCGACCCGGAGAACAGGCCCTACGCCTCCAGCAGGCGCGGCGACAGCGCCCCGCAGGGCACCAGCTCCACCTCGGCCCCGGCGTCCCGCAGATCGGTGAGCACCAGTTCGTCGTACATCAGCAGGCCGGACTGCTCCGGCCACACCACCGCCCACAGCCACATCCCGAGCGCCTCGCCCGCGAACACGGCGCGGTCGCCCGGGGTCTTGGAGACGTGCCAGAGCGGGGTCGGGCGGCCGGCGGCCAGGACCTTGGCCTCGGCCGGCTTCTCGACGTTCATGTACGGCCCCGGGTCCGGTCCGTCGATGCCCGCGTACCGCGCGCCGAGGCCGACACCCAGCTCCTCGGCCACCAGGATGAGTTCGCCCATGCCGCCGAGCGGCCCGGGCCCGGTGCACGCGACGGCGGTCGCACGGCCCCCGCTGCGGTCGTCGCCCGCGCAGGCCACGCCCGTGAACAGCCAGCCCACCGGCAGCGGCCACGGCATCCACACCGGCACCTTCGTGCGGTGCACGACCACCTCGAGGGCTTCGACGCTGGGTGGTATCACGGGCTGCATCGGATGCACGGCCCCGTGCACGTCGCACTGCCAGGCGTCGGAGAAGAGGCCGGGAGCCCTGACCCGGCCACCGCACTTCGGGCAACTGGGTTCGCCCCTCATAGGGCCCCACGGTCCTACCCCTGCCGCGTCACGTCAAGGACGATCACCCGTCCGGACGGAATCGGCCACGGCGACCCAACTAGATGTAGCTTGCATTAATTAGCTCGGCTAACTTATCGTGTGTAAACACCAACCATCTGTCGGTCATCCGGCACCCTGCCATGTCCCGGATTGGAGCACCCCATGGATTCCGTCGACGCGGGAGCGGGCGGCATTCTCCGGCAGCCGAAGGCCGTGTGGGCGACGGCCGGTGCGTCCGTCGTCGCCTTCATGGGGATCGGGCTCGTCGACCCGATCCTGCCCTCCATCGCGGAGGGCCTCGACGCCACCGCCGGCCAGGTCTCCCTGCTGTTCACCTCCTACTTCCTCATCACCGCCCTCGCGATGCTGGTGACCGGCTTCGTCTCCAGCCGCATCGGCGGCCGGAAGACCCTGCTGCTCGGCCTCGCGTTCGTCGTGGTCTTCGCGGGACTCGCCGGCACCTCGGGATCGGTCGGGGAACTGGTCGGCTTCCGGGTCGGCTGGGGACTCGGCAACGCCCTGTTCGTCTCCACGGCCCTCGCGGTCGTCGTCGGCGCGGCGGCCGGGGGCAGCGCGGCGGCGATCCTGCTCTACGAGTCCGCCCTCGGCCTCGGCATGGCCTGCGGGCCGTTGCTGGGCGCGCTGCTCGGCGACGCGAGCTGGCGCTACCCGTTCTTCGGCACGGCCTTCCTCATGGCGGTCGGCTTCCTGTGCATCGCGGTGTTCCTGAAGGAGCAGCCGAGGCCGGCCCGCAGGACCTCGCCGCTCGACCCGCTCAGGGCGCTGGGCCACGGCGGACTGGCCTCGGCCGCGGTCTCGGCGTTCTTCTACAACTACACGTTCTTCACGGTGCTGGCCTTCACGCCGTTCGTGCTGGACATGTCCCCGTACCGGTCCGGTGCGGTGTTCTTCGCCTGGGGCGTGCTGCTGGCCGTCTTCTCGGTGATCGTGGCACCGCGGCTGCAGAGGCGCTTCGGCTCGCTGAAGGTGCTGGGCGGCTCGCTGGTGCTGCTCGCGGCCGACGTGCTCGTGCTCGGGTACGGCGACCACACCACCGCCGTCGTCTGCACCGTCCTGTCCGGCGCCTTCATCGGCGTGAACAACACGGTGTACACCGAGCTGGCGCTCGGGGTGTCGGACGCGCCGCGCCCGGTGGCGAGCGCCGGGTACAACTTCGTGCGCTGGTTCGCGGCGGCGGCCGCGCCCTGGTTCGCGCCGAAGCTCGAGGAGTGGACCGACGCGCACGTCCCGTTCGTGGCCGCGGCGGTCACGGCGGTGCTGGGCGCGCTGGTGGTCGCCGTGCGGCGCGCGGCGCTCACGCTCCCCCGGCCCCTCGGCACCGACCGCGCAGGGGGGACCCCCACCGCGGAGGAGCGGGAGACGCGGCACGCGGCGGAGGACGGCGTCACCGCCCTCACCAACTGACCGGGACCGGAAAGGCGTTGGTGAGCTTGCTCACTCCAGCGGGACGGACGTGCGGGCGGGATCCCGCAGGTCCGTGCCCTGCGTCAGCCAGCGCTCCTGGAGGGCCTGGGCACCGTGCACCCGCTTCCAGGCGGCCTCGTTCGGGGTCATGGGCAGCAGCGGCAGGAACCGCACGGGGTCCAGGGGCGCGTCGAGTTCCAGGTCCTCCACCAGGCCGCCGGGCTCGGCGACCAGGACCGAGGTGAACGGAGCGCCGGGCCACAGCGGCTCACCGACGTCCAGGGAGGCGCCGGGAGCCACGACCACTCCCTCGACCTGCGGGGACGCGGCCAGCACGGCGAGCGGGCGGAGCACCTTGTCGGTGTCGGCGAGGCCGGCCCGGACGGACAGCACCAACTCGGCGCGCGGCCCCTTGACCGGGTCCGCGACCACGGCCGTGGGGTCGGTCATGGGCTGTGCGGACATGCCGAGGGTGGCGTAGCGCACGATGTCGCCCTCGTGGAAGCGCAGCACCTCGATGCGGTCCGTGCCCAGGAAGGTGACCGCCGCGCGCGCGTCCGGTTCGCCCAGCGCCGTACGCAGCCGGGCCTCGACCAGAGGAAGAACATCAGCCATGCGGCGAGCATAGAACTCGTCAGTACCGGGCAAAGCAACGCCTTGACACGCCGGTCGGCTGATACGCTTGCCCGGTGGTTCGGGGCAGCACGCAGAAGCGTCGCGATCGAGTCCCGACGCCGATGTGACACTCCCCGTCTACAGGGGGATCCCCCAGGGGATCGTGGATCGTCCCTCACGAGGGACCGGCCGGAGGAGGTGGGGCTGGCATGGACCGAAGTCGACCGTGCAGTATCACCCGCTCTTCCGCCCGCTGATGTAGCCGTTTCTCTCCTGGCTGCCGCCTCTCGCACGCGCGTCTTCATCGGAAGAGCACTTCGTTTCGTTCTGCCTGATCTGCCCCAGTAGCTGTATCAGCGACGAAGCTCGCCACCGCGACGGTGCGGTGCTCCCCGCTTTGTGGACGTGTCAAACATCCGCAGTTCAGGACGTCCTCATTCCGGGTTGTTCCACCCGTCGTACCGGCGCCTTTCGTTGCCCGTCCGCGAAGGAGCCCGCCATGTCGATGATCCGCGACCTGCGTGCCGTGGTCCGCCCCTCCTCCCGTGTCTCGCTGCGCAAGGAGAGCGGCCCGTACGACACCACCCGCGACCGTGCGACGACCAGTGCCGTCGTCGACTGCGCCGTCTACCGCGACGGCCGGCGCCTGGGGACCGAGGGCCCGCTCACCCCGCAGGAGGCGATGCGTCTGGTGCGTCGCGACGGGGGCTTCGTGTGGATCGGTCTGCACGAGCCGACCGAGGCCGAATTCGCCGGTATCGCCCGCGAGTTCGGGCTGCACCCGCTGGCCGTGGAGGACGCCGTCCAGGCCCACCAGCGGCCCAAGCTGGAGCGCTACGACGACTCGCTGTTCACGGTCTTCAAGACCATCCACTACCTCGACCACGACCGGCTCAACTCCAGCAGCGAGGTCGTCGAGACCGGCGAGGTGATGTGCTTCACCGGCCGGGACTTCTTCATCACCGTCCGGCACGGCGGACAGGGTTCCCTGCGGGCCCTCAGGCACCGTCTGCAGGACGACCCCGAGCTGCTGGCCAAGGGCCCCTCGGCCGTGCTGCACGCCATCGCCGACCACGTCGTGGACGGCTACATCGCGGTCGCCGACGCGGTGCAGGACGACATCGACGAGGTCGAGACGGAGGTGTTCTCGCCGGGCCGCAAGGGCAGCCCGCGCGGTACGGACGCCGGACGGATCTACCAACTCAAGCGCGAGGTGCTGGAGTTCAAGCGGGCCGTGGCGCCGCTGCTGCGGCCGATGCAGCTGCTGAGCGAGCGGCCGATGCGGCTGATCGACCCGGAGATCCAGAAGTACTTCCGGGACGTCGCCGACCACGTGGCGCGGGTGCAGGAGCAGGTCATCGGCTTCGACGAACTGCTGAACTCCATCCTCCAGGCCAACCTCGCCCAGGCCTCCGTGGCGCAGAACGAGGACATGCGCAAGATCACCTCGTGGGCCGCCATCATCGCCGTGCCGACGATGGTCTGCGGGGTGTACGGGATGAACTTCGACCACATGCCCGAGCTGCGCTGGAAGTACGGCTACCCGCTGGTCCTGGGCATCACGGTGGCCATCTGCCTGGGCATCCACCGCACGCTCAAGCGCAACGGCTGGCTCTGAGGACCCCTGGGCGGGCCTGGATAGGCTGGGCCCATGACAAGCCAGCTGCTCGACCGGGCCCTCATCGAGGAGGCCACGAAGAAGTCCGGCCTCATCTGGGTCGGGGTACCCGGCGTACCGGCCCGTGCGCTGTGGCACGTGTGGCACGAGGGTGCCGCGTGCGTGGTCGGCGACGGGCCCGGGGAACAGCCGCTGCCGGGGCTGGCCGACGGCGTGCGGGCCGAGGTGACGGTCCGCAGCAAGGACAAGGGCGGCCGGCTGGTCTCCTGGTCCGCGCGGGTCGTGGAGCTGCCGTCCGGCTCCGAGGAGTGGACGGCCGCCGTCGCCGAGCTCAAGGGCAAGCGGCTGAACGCGCCCGACGGCGAGGCGATGACCGAGCGCTGGTCGCGCGAGTGCCGGGTGCTGCGCCTGGAGCCGACCGGGGAGACGGCGCCGCTGCCCGACGGCTCGCTGGCCGAGCCGCCGCTGCCGACGCCGGTGACGACCCGCAGGCCGGTCCCGGCGGGACTGCCCCGGCTGCTGCTGAAGAAGAAGAGGCGCCGACGGGGCTAGCGCTCCGCTACGAGGTGGGGAGCTGCTTGCCGTAGTCCAGGGTCTCGCTCCTGGACGGCTCCTCCAGGGGGAAGTCGGTGCCCCAGGCGGAGAACGTGAGCGTGCCCGCCTGGCCGGCCCGCACCAGGCGCAGCGGATACGGCTTGCCCTCCAGCGAGACGTCCAGGGTGCCTCCGGAGCCCTTGTCGCCGGTGATGCGGACGGTGCGGACGCCCGCCTGCTCGTGGTGGCCGTCCGTGGCCAGCTTGCCGTGCAGGGTCAGCAGACCGCCGAGGAGGACGTCCTTGTCCGTGAAGCCGCTGAACTTCTTGTACGAGGGATCGCCCTGCGGCACCTTCACGTACTTCTCGGCGAGCTTGCCGGCCGCCGCAGCGTCGGACTCCCCGCCGCCCCCGCCGTCCCCGCCGTCCTCCTGGCCCCAGAACTCCGCCCCGGCCTTCAGGAAGAGCTCGTCGCCGATCCGCAGCAGGCGAAACGTCTCCCCCTCGGTGGTGACCGACCCGATGCCGCCCTCGGACTTCAGCCGCATGTCGAGCGTGTAGCTGCGCCCGTTGGTGACCACGGTCCCGTGCAGCCGGACCGTGTCGACCGACTTCGCGGCCTTCTGGGTCCGGCTCTGGATCTCGCCGGCGGGCAGTCTGCCGACGCCGTTGGTGCCCTCGTTCGGATCCTCCTCGGAGCATCCCGTGAGCGCCGCCCCCGTCACGAGCAGCGCGCACACGGCGCCCGCCAGCGTGGCCCTGCGGGAACGGTCCTGGGAGATCGGAGTCACAGGTGGGGCTGCCTCTCTGACGGGGGACCTGAACGGCGTACCGCAGGGTACCGGGGGCATGTGATCCCAACGGAGCCAGTCCGTCCGGACCGGTCGCGAGGGCACGGCCGATCGGGACGGGCTAGCCTGAAGCCCACCCGAGCGGGCAATTCGGAAGACAAGCGCAGCAGGCAGTACCCCGTGACGAAACACCCCGCACGCAAAGGAGGCGCGGCCATGGCAGCGGGCGCCCCCCGGTTCTTCGTCTCGCACCTCTCCGGTGTCGCCGTCTTCGATCCGGCCGGCGACCAGGTGGGACGCGTGCGCGACCTGGTCGTCATCCTGCGGGTCGGCCGGCGTCCGCCGAGACTGCTCGGGCTGGTGGTCGAACTCGCCACCCGCCGCCGTATCTTCCTGCCCATGAACCGGGTGACCGCCGTGCAGGCCGGGCAGGTCATCACCACCGGCGTGCTCAACGTCCGGCGCTTCGAGCAGCGGCCCACCGAACGGCTGGTCTTCGGTGAGCTCCTCGACCGGCGGGTGACGCTCGTGGACGGCGGTGAGGAGGTCACCGTCCTGGACCTGTCGGTGCATCAGCTGCCGGCCCGCCGCGAATGGGAGATCGACCGCGTCTTCGTGCGCAAGGGGAAGAAGGGCGGCGCGTTCCGGCGCAGCAAGGGCGAGACGCTGACCGTCGAGTGGTCCGCGGTCACCGGTTTCTCCCTGGAGGAGCACGGGCAGGGCGCCGAGAACCTGCTCGCCACCTTCGAGCAGCTGCGCCCCGCCGACCTGGCCAACGTCCTGCACCACCTCTCCCCCAAGCGGCGGGCCGAGGTCGCCGCCGCCCTCGACGACGACCGGCTGGCCGACGTGCTGGAGGAGCTGCCCGAGGACGACCAGATCGAGATCCTCGGCAAGCTGAAGGAGGAGCGCGCCGCCGACGTCCTGGAGGCCATGGACCCCGACGACGCGGCCGACCTGCTCGGCGAGCTGCCCGAGGCGGACAAGGAGCGGCTGCTGAGCCTGATGCAGCCCGACGACGCGGCCGACATGCGGCGCCTGATGTCGTACGAGGAGCACACGGCGGGCGGTCTGATGACGACCGAGCCGATCGTGCTGCGGCCCGACGCGACCGTCGCCGACGCCCTCGCCCGCATCCGCAACCCCGACCTCTCCCCGGCGCACGCCGCGCAGATCTACGTCTGCCGCCCGCCCGAGGAGACCCCCACCGGCAAGTACCTGGGCACGGTCCACTTCCAGCGCCTGCTGCGCGATCCCCCGTACACCCTGGTCGGCTCCATCCTGGACACCGATCTGCAGCCCCTGGAGCCGGACGCGGCGCTGCCCGTGGTCGCCGGGTTCTTCGCCGCGTACGACATGGTGGCGGCGCCCGTGGTCGACGAGGCGGGCGCGCTGCTGGGCGCGGTGACGGTGGACGACGTGCTGGACCACATGCTGCCCGAGGACTGGCGGGAGACCGAGTTCCACCTCGACGAGGGGGTGGTGACCGATGGTTCCTGAGCGCGAAGGGGTGCGCGAGCGGCTGCCGGCCGGTGCCACGGCCGCCGGCCGGCCGCGCGCGCCCCGGCTGGACCAGCCGCGCCCGCCCCGGCGCCGGCTCCTGCCCGAGTGGGACCCGGAGGCCTTCGGGCGGATCTCGGAGCGGATCGCGCGCTTCATCGGCACCGGGCGGTTCCTCGTCTGGATGACGGTCGTCATCATCGTGTGGGTGCTGTGGAACGTGTCCGCGCCGCGCAGCCTGCGCTTCGACGAGTACCCGTTCATCTTCCTGACGCTGGCACTGTCCCTGCAGGCCTCCTACGCGGCCCCGCTGATCCTGCTCGCGCAGAACCGGCAGGACGACCGCGACCGGGTCAACCTGGAGCAGGACCGCAAGCAGAACGAGCGGTCGATCGCGGACACCGAGTATCTGACCCGGGAGATCGCCGCCCTGCGCATCGGGCTCGGGGAGGTGGCCACGCGGGACTGGATCCGCTCGGAGCTCCAGGACGTGGTCAAGGAACTGGAGGAGCGGCAGAACGGGCACAAGGACCCTCACGGTTCCCTCCCGGCGATGCGGGCGGAACGGCCACCGGAACGTGACGCAGACGACCGGTGACGGACTTACCGGCGGGTGCACCCGGCGCCGTACCATCGTCTCTATGGCTACGGAAGACGCGGTGCGCGAGGCACTGGCGACGGTGAACGACCCCGAGATCAACCGGCCGATCACCGAGCTCGGCATGGTCAAATCGGTGGAGATCGGCGCGGACGGGGCGGTCGCGGTCACCGTGTACCTGACGGTTTCCGGCTGTCCCATGCGGGACACGATCACGCAGCGCGTGACGGACGCGGTCTCCCGGGTCGAGGGCGTCACGCGTGTCGACGTCACGCTGGACGTCATGAGCGACGAGCAGCGCAAGGAGCTGGCCAGTGCCCTGCGCGGCGGCCAGGCCGAGCGCGAGGTGCCGTTCGCCAAGCCGGGCAGCCTGACCCGGGTGTACGCGGTCGCCTCCGGCAAGGGCGGCGTGGGCAAGTCGTCGGTGACGGTGAACCTGGCGGCGGCGATGGCGGCCGACGGTCTGAAGGTCGGTGTCGTGGACGCCGACATCTACGGCCACTCGGTGCCGCGCATGCTGGGCGCCGACGGACGTCCGACCCAGGTCGAGAACATGATCATGCCGCCGTCGGCGAACGGCGTGAAGGTCATCTCCATCGGCATGTTCACCCCGGGCAACGCGCCGGTGGTGTGGCGCGGCCCGATGCTGCACCGCGCGCTCCAGCAGTTCCTGGCGGACGTGTACTGGGGCGACCTGGACGTGCTGCTGCTCGACCTGCCGCCCGGCACCGGCGACATCGCGATCTCCGTCGCCCAGCTGGTCCCGAACGCCGAGATCCTGGTCGTCACCACGCCCCAGCAGGCGGCGGCCGAGGTGGCCGAGCGGGCGGGTTCCATCGCCGTGCAGACCCACCAGAAGATCGTCGGCGTGGTCGAGAACATGTCCGGGCTGCCCTGCCCGCACTGCGGCGAGATGGTCGACGTCTTCGGCACCGGCGGCGGCCAGACGGTCGCCGACGGCCTGACCCGGACCACCGGCACCAACGTCCCGGTGCTCGGCTCCATCCCGATCGACGTCCGTCTGCGCGAGGGCGGCGACGAGGGCAGGCCGGTCGTCCTGACCGACCCGGAGTCCCCGGCGGGCTCGGCGCTCCGCTCGATCGCCGGGAAGCTGGGCGGCCGGCAGCGGGGCCTTGCGGGACTGTCCCTGGGGATCACGCCGAGGAACAAGTTCTAGACGGTCCACGGGGCTGCTGCGACGCCGAAGGGCGCCGCCCGTGCGGGCGGCGCCCTTCGGCGTGCTCGGGGTCCGTGCTCAGGCCGCGTACGCGCCGATGTCCTCGACCACGGCGAAGCCGAGGCCGTACGCGCTCATGCCCCTGCCGTACGCGCCCACGTGCACGCCTGCCTGCGTGGTCCCGGCGAGCACCCAGCCGAACTCCGACTCCCGGTAGTGGAACGGCGTCGGTACCCCGTCCACGGGCAGGGACAGCGTCGACCAGTCGGATCCGTCGAGGTCGTCCGCGAGGACCCAGGCGGTCTCCGTCTGCTGCTCCAGCCAGTCGTCGCGCAGGGAGTGGTCCATCTGGCCGGGCCAGGTGAAGGACAGCAGCCCCACACCGGCGAGCCAGGCGGCGGAGGAGACCGAGGTGGCCTCCAGCAGACCGGTGCCGTCGGCGCTGCGGCGGACCGGGTTGGCGGCCACGGTCACGACGACCGCGAACCTCTCCTTGGCGTCCTGGTCGCTCCCGGCCAGGTACTCGCTGCGCACCGAGGGTTCGTCGCCGTGTCCGATCGATCCGTGCTCGACGGCCCCGTCGGCCGCCGTACCGACCTGCATCAGCCAGCGGGGTCCCGTGAAGGCCTCGTCAAGGCCGTACCAGGGGAAGGGCGCACGCAGATAGCCGTCGACCGCACGCCGGACGGAGGGGACCTGTGGTCCTGGTCCGTCCTCCGCGGCCGGCGCCTGTGCGACTGCCCGACTCGTCGTCTCCATGTGCCCGGACGCCTCCTCGCTCTCGTCGGACCGAGCGGCCCGCCCCCCTTCGGGCGTACTCGTCCGGTCCGCACAACAACTCGGCAGCATAGCCATCTTGTCGGCACGGGCAGGGAAAGCGCCCGGCGCGCGGGGCGCACGGACGTCCGGATCGGGCCGTGCGCAGCCCGGGTGGAGTATGAAACGCGTCACGTACGCGGGGCGTACGCCCCGCGTACCCGGCTCGGACGGTGCCCGCGGGTCCGGTTCGGACGGCCCCCGCGGGCACGGGTCAGGTGGCGTCCGCGTCGAAGGGCGGGCGGGCGTCGGCCGCCCGGCTCTCGGGCTTCTTCGTCATGTCCACACGACCGCCGGAGGAACCCGAGGAGGAAGAAGAGGAGGAGGACGACGAGGAGTCGGAGTCGCGGCCGTGGACGGCGTCCGCGACCTCGGCCATCTCCTTCTTCAGGTCGAATCCGTTGCGGATCTCCTTGAGCCCCAGGTCGTCGTTGTCCAGCTGCTTGCGGATGAACGTCTTGGGGTTGAGGTCCTCGAACTCGAAGTCCTTGAACTCCGGTCCCAGCTCCTGCCGGATGTCCTGCTTGGCGCTCTCCGAGAAGTCCCGGATCTTCCGGATCGTGCGCGTCACGTCCTGGATGACCTTGGGGAGCTTGTCCGGACCGAAGACGAGCACGGCGAGGACGATGAGCGTCACCAGCTCGAGCGGTCCTATGTCATTGAACACCTGAAGCTCCTCGCGATGCCTTCGGTCCTCGGCCCTCGGTGGTGGTCTGCGGTCTTCCGTGGTCCGGGCCGGGTCCACGGTACCCGGCCATCCCGTACGACCGGTACCGTCCCGAGGGCCACCAGTGTGCGTACGCGTGCGGTTTTTCCGGGCTGTTCGCCTTCTCGTGCCGTGCCGTACGTCTCAGTCGCCCTCCGAGGACCCGAGCACCAGCGAGACCTTCCGCTCCTCGCCGTCCCGCTCCAGGGTGAGTTCCAGCCGGTCGCCGGGCCGGTGGGCACGGATCTTGACGATGAGTTCCTCGCCGGAGTGGACGCGCCGGCCGTCGACCTCCGTGATGACGTCGCCGGCCCTGATCCCGGCCCTGTCGCCGGGGCCGCCGGTGCTGACCGGGGGTCCGCCGTCACTGCCCTTGGTGCCGACGCGGGCGCCGTCGCCGGTGTAGCCCATGTCGAGGGTGATGCCGATGACCGGATGGGCCGCCCTGCCGGTGTTGATCAGTTCCTCGGCGACGCGCTTGCCCTGGTTGATCGGGATGGCGAAGCCCAGTCCTATGGAGCCGGCCCGGCCGCCGTCGAGGTCGGTGCCGCTGTCGGCGGACCGGATGGCGGAGTTGATGCCGATCACCCGGGCCCGGGCGTCGAGCAGGGGGCCGCCGGAGTTGCCGGGGTTGATCGGCGCGTCGGTCTGCAGGGCGTCGACGTACGAGACATCGCTGCCGTCGCCCTTCTCGCCACCCGCGGTGATGGGCCGCTCCTTGGCGCTGATGATGCCGGAGGTCACGGTGCCGGCCAGGTCGAAGGGGGCGCCGATGGCCACGACGGGATCGCCGACCTGCACGTTGTCGGAGTTGCCGAGGGGCAGGGGGGTGAGCCCCCGGACGCCCTTCACCTTCACGACGGCGAGGTCGTAGCCGCTGTCCCGGCCGACGACCGCGGCCTCGGCGGTGTCGCCGCTGTGGAAGGTCACCGTGATCTCGCCGTCGTCCCCGGCGGGCTCCACGACGTGGTCGTTGGTGAGGATGTGTCCGCGCGTGTCGAGCACGAAGCCGGTGCCGGTGCCGCCCTCGCCGGAGCCGCTGACGTGCAGGGTGACGACGCTGGGCAGCGCCTGTGCGGCGATGCCGGCGACACTGCCCGGTGCCCGCCCGGAGGGCTCCTCGCCGGCCTGCGGCAACTCGACGGTGCCGACCCCGCCGTTGCGCTCCAGGTACGCGCCGACGATCCCGCCGACGCCCCCGCACACGAGCGCGAACACCAGCACGGCACCGAGGAGCGCCCTCCTGGTCCGCCTGCGCCGCCGCTTCTCGCCGACCGCCGGAGGCCCGGTCTGCTGCAGCGGTGCGGCCGCCCAGGGGTCGTAGCGGCGCCAGGGGTCGGGGGCCGTGCCGTCCGCGTACGGGGATGCCGGGGCGTCCGCGTGGGCGGAGGGCGCCGACGGGTCCGGCGGCGCCTGGGCGGGGACGGGCGGTGCCGCGGGAGCCGGTGCGGGCGGCGTGCCGTGCGGCACCGTGCCCTGGGCGGGCGGCGGTGCCGTGATCGCCATGCCGTGCGCGGGAGTGGCCGCCGGGTGCTGCACCGGCGGCGCGGGCGCCCAGGGGCCCGGTTCGCCGTACGGCGGGGTGCTGTACGGGTCGGGATCGTGCAGGGGCCTGGGCCGCTCGGCCTCGGCGGCGGGGGCGGCGGGATCGGCCGGGGCCGCGGAAGCGACGGGCGCTTCCGGCGCCCCGGGCGTCCGGGACGGGTCCGGGGCGGGAGGCGTGCCGGCGGAGACGGCCTCGGCGCGCAGCGGCCGGTCCAGCTCGTAGTCGCCCTCGTGCTCGTCGCCGGCGTCGGCCCGCCCCTGACCGGGCCGTGCCAGCTCGAAGTCCCCGTCGGGCCCTTCCGGGCGCGCGGTCGGCCCTTCCCCCGGTGGGCCCGGCTTCCCCTCGTTCATGCTCTCCCCACAGCTGGACGCGGCACGGCTCGTCGGCGGTGGCCGCGGATCGTCGGCTCCGTGGCTCCGTTCGCCTCCGCGCCGGAACCTGGCTCGGCACCCGGCTGCGTGGGCCTGGGCGCGCCACCTGGATTCAATCAGGTTCGCGCGCCCGTGCGCAGGGGACGGGTCAGCGGGCCGTGCGGGAGGAGGCGGTGGGCGAGGGGGCCGACGGCGTGCCGGGAGCGGGGGTGAGGAGACCGGGGCCCTTGATCCCGGAGGGGCCGGCCCACGCGGTCAGGGCGAGCGGCGGGACGGAGCTGAGCGGTCGTATCAGCGGGGACAGCACCGTGGCGGCACCGGCCGTCATCGGTGTGCTCAGGGTGTCCTGGCGGCCGGCGGGCGGCGGGACTCCGGGCAGCAGCGGCGCGGAGACCGCGGTCGGGGCGGCCGAGGTGTCCCCGAGGGCGCTCTGGCCCTGCATCTGACCGAGCAGCGGTCCGACG
Source organism: Streptomyces sp. (assembly GCF_031181555.1). Lineage (GTDB taxonomy): Bacteria > Actinomycetota > Actinomycetes > Streptomycetales > Streptomycetaceae > Streptomyces > Streptomyces fimbriatus. The sequence goes on from NZ_JAPSKQ010000066.1 coordinate 21,047, forward strand.
CCGCGGCGCCGCTGCTCGGGCGCCGTCGCCGGGCCCGTGCCCTGGGTGCGCATCGGCGTCACATTGCTGCCCTTCCCCGAGCCGCGCGCCTCCGTGTCGGTGGGCGTGCTCGTGGTGACCCCGCCGAGCGCGATCGCGGCCAGTGACACCGCCCCGGCGGCGACGAACGCGAACCGCAGCCCGCGCGAGGACGGCCGGTCGGTCGTCTCGTGGCGGCCGGCGTCATGGACGGGGAAGCCCCGGCCCGCTCGGCCCGCCGGGGACGGCGCCAGTGCGGGGGCGTGCCGCCGCGCCGGCGCGTACGCGAACTCGAAGCGCTCGCTCCGCCTGGTCCCGAAGGCACCGGAGGCCGTGCCGAACCGCCCGGACGCGTCGCCCGGCGGCCCTCCCCCGTCCAGCGGCGGGCCGCCGCCGAGGTCACCCCCGGCCGGGAGCCCCTGGAGGCGGGCCAGGAAGCTCTCGGAGGGGGGCGGTGGAGCCGCCTGTGCGAAGACGTTCTTCAGACGGCGCTGTGCGTCCACCTCCGCCCTGCACTTCGCGCAGGTGGCCACGTGCGCCAGTACGCGCTCGCGCGCGTCATGACCGAGCTCTCCGTCCACCAGGGCGGAGAGTCGGTCTCCCAGGTGCTGCTCTGCGAGGTGTCCCTCGGAAGACTTCGGCCGTGAACCGCTCACGCGCTCGCGCCCCCTCCTCCCAGTGCGGGAACACGCGGCACGAAGGAGCGGCGCTCCGCGCGCGCCTGGGGCGAGCGGTGCGCGAGGGCCTTGCGCAGCTGGGAACGGCCGCGGTGGATCCGGGACCGGACCGTGCCGAGCTTGACGCCGAGGGTCGCGGCGATCTCCTCGTACGACAGGCCCTCGATGTCGCACAGGACCACCGCGGCGCGGAACTCGGGGGCGAGGGTGTCGAGGGCCTGCTGGACGTCCGCGTCGAAGTGGGCGTCGTTGAACACCTGCTGGGGCGTGGGCTCCTTGCTGGCCAGCCGCTCGGCCGCGTCCTCGCCGAGCGCGTCGAAGCGGATGCGCTGCTTGCGGCGGACCATGTCCAGGAAGAGGTTGGTGGTGATGCGGTGCAGCCAGCCCTCGAAGGTGCCCGGCGTGTAGGTCGACAGGGAGCGGAAGACGCGCACGAAGACCTCCTGCGTGAGGTCCTCGGCGTCGTGCTGGTTGCCGGTGAGGCGGTAGGCGAGCCGGTAGACACGGCCGCTGTGCATGCTGACGATCTCCTCCCACGTGGGCGGAGTCCACGCCTGCCCGTCCGCGTCGGTGGAGAAGGTCGCGGTCTGGGTCCGGTCGGCGGCGTGGGTGTGGTCAGCGGTGTCGTTCACGGATTTCGGCCTGCCCGCCGATCCGAGGAAGCGCCGCAGCACTCCTCCGCGATCCACAGGCGCAGCCGCACCTCCCCTGTCGGCTCTGGTGGTGTCCAGTGGAGCCCCTACCATAGCCACCTCGCCCGTTAGCTCCGGATAAGCGGTTTTACGAGAATTTGATCTGGGCTGCCACGGGTCGTACGACTGCGTCAGCACTTGCTCGGCGTCCTCGTCCACTGTCCGTCCCCCGTCACGGCGCACGCCACTTGGTCACCCCTTTAAACGACCGGTCCCATCTGCGGGTTCCCGACGCCAACGGATACAGTCACGCAGCAGGCAACCATGGGGACAGGAGAGGGTCATTACCGCCAACCGGCAGACGAGCTGGGCGTTCGCCGACGCCTATGTCGCCGAGGACGAAGCGCTGCACTGGGCCCGGGACCGGGCCCGCGACGCGGGGCTGCGCTCGGTGTCGCCCGGCACGGGCGCGGCCCTGCGGTTGCTCGCCGCCAGCGTGGACGCCAAGGCGGTCGCGGAGATCGGCACCGGCTGCGGCGTCTCCGGGATCCATCTGCTGCACGGGATGCGGCCGGACGGGGTGCTGACCACGGTCGACCAGGAGCCGGAGCACCAGCAGTCCGCCCGCCAGGCCTTCCGCACCGCCGGGTTCGCCGGCAACCGGGCCCGCTTCATCCCGGGCCGCGCCCTGGACGTCCTGCCCCGCCTCGCGGACGCCGGCTACGACCTGGTCTTCTGCGACGGCGACCGGCTGGAGTACCAGGACTATCTCGCTGAATCGTTGCGCCTGCTGCGTCCCGGAGGCCTGGTCGCCTTCGAGGGCGTCTTCGCGAACGGGCGCACGGTGGACTCCGGACCGCAGCCGACGGAGGTGCTGCGGCTGCGGGAGCTGGTGCGGGCCGTGCGCGAGAGCCAGGAGCTGGTGTCGTCGCTGCTGCCCGTGGGGGACGGACTCCTCTGCGTGGTGAAGCGGTAGCGGGGCGCGGTGGCGACGGAGCGGTGGCGGCGGGCCGGCGTCCCGCCCGCACAAGCAGCCGCCCCGGTGCCGTGTGCGGCACCGGGGCGGCTGAAAGGGTATGGTCGCTTGCGCGTCAGCCGACGACCTTCTTGAGGGCGTCGCCGAGCGCGTCGGCCTCGTCCGGGGTCAGCTCGACGACGAGCCGACCGCCGCCTTCGAGCGGAACGCGCATGACGATGCCCCGCCCCTCCTTGGTCACCTCGAGCGGGCCATCACCCGTCCGCGGCTTCATGGCCGCCATGCTCGTTCCCCTTCCTGAAACCCAGCTCAACCGTCTAGCCGACGGCCCACTGAAGGGCACCTGCGGTCCTTGAAGCAGGACACACGCCACCGGCATCGAACACATTGCTTCCAGGCCATTATCCCGCATCTCAGGACCCGATGACCAACATCAGTCGGCATCGCTTGGGCAACGCACGCGAGCAAAACCACCCAATTCGGCGATGTGGTTGCGATACTCCGGCGCCGCACTGAGTTCCGTCGAACGAAAACGGACAGGAATTCTTTGACGCAGGTCACATACCGCCCGCATTCCACTGCCGGTGATCTCCGTCATGCTGTCCTGCAGACAGGAACGTACTCGCCGGTACGTCCCGATTCCGCCACACGGAGGGGAAACACCATGGCCGACACCGTGCTCTACGAGGTGAGCGACGGACTCGCGACGATCACGCTGAACCGCCCGGAGGCGATGAACGCGCTGAACGTCGCGACGAAGGTCGCTCTCCGCGACGCGGTCCGTTCCGCCGCGGACGACGACGCCGTACGGGCCGTGCTGCTGACCGCGGCCGGTGACCGGGCGTTCTGCGTCGGGCAGGACCTCAAGGAGCACATCGGGCTGCTGGCCGCCGACCGGGAGGACGGCTCGGGCCGGACGATGAGCACGGTGCGCGAGCACTACAACCCGATCGTGAAGGCGCTGGCCGGGGCCGCGAAGCCGGTGGTCGCGGCGGTGAACGGGGTCGCGGCGGGCGCGGGCTTCGGCTTCGCGCTGGCGGCGGACTACCGGATCGTCGCGGACACGGCGGCCTTCAACACCTCGTTCGCCGGGGTCGCGCTGACCGCCGACTCCGGGATCTCCTGGACGCTGCCGCGGGTGATCGGCCCCGGGCGCGCCACCGACCTGCTGCTCTTCCCGCGCAGCATCCCGGCCCAGGAGGCGTACGAGCTGGGGATCGCGAACCGGGTGGTCCCGGCGGCGGAGCTGCGCGCGGAGGCGGAGAAGGTGGCGCGGACCCTGGCCGAGGGGCCGACGTTGGCGTACGCGGCGCTGAAGGAGTCCGTGGCGTTCGGGCTCAGCCACTCCCTGGAGGAGGCGCTGGAGAAGGAGGACGAGCTCCAGACCCGGGCGGGCTCCTCGGAGGACCACATGATCGCGGTGCAGGCGTTCGTGAACAAGGAGAGGCCGAAGTACCTGGGCCGCTGAGCCGGGACCCGTGCGGCGCCGGGCGGCTCAGCGCCGTCTGGCCACGCAGTCCTCCAGGTGGTCGTCGACCAGTCCGCAGGCCTGCATCAGGGCGTACGCCGTGGTGGGGCCGACGAAGCGCAGGCCGCGCTTCTTCAGGGCCTTGGACAGGGCCGTCGACTCCGGGGTCACCGCGGGGACGTCGGCGAGGGTCTTCGGGACCGGCCGGCCCGCCGGGTCGGGGGCGTGCGACCAGATCAGGGCGTCGAGGTCGCCGGGCGCCCACGCGGCCAGCACGCGCGCGTTGGCGAGGGTCGCGTCGATCTTGGCGCGGTTGCGGATGATGCCGGTGTCGGCCAGCAGGCGCTCGCGGTCCGCGTCGGTGAACTCCGCGACCGCGGCGATCTCGAAGTCGGCGAAGGCGGCCCGGAAGCCGGGGCGGCGGCGCAGGATGGTGATCCAGGACAGGCCGGACTGGAACGCCTCCAGGCTGAGGCGTTCGAAGAGGGCGTCGTCGCCGTGGACCGGGCGGCCCCACTCCTCGTCGTGGTACGGGGCGTAGTCCGGCGTGGACAGGGCCCAGGGACAGCGCGGGACACCGTCCGGGCCGGCGAGCGCGGCGCCGTCGCTCACGGCTGCTCCCCCTTCTCGCGCGGGGCGGGCTTGTCCATGGAGACGTGGGCCGCGGCGGCCCGGGCGCCGGCCAGCGCGGCTTCCAGGTCGGCGATGCGGGCGTCGCGCTCGGCGAGCTCGGCGCCGAGACGGCCGAGGGCGTCGTCCACGTCCGCCATCCGGTAGCCGCGCGCGGCGAGCGGGAAGCGCAGGCCGTCCACGTCCGCGCGGTTGACCGGGCGGTCCGGCGGCAGGGAGTCCAGGAGCCGTTCGGGTGCCGCCTCGGGCAGCGGGCCGTTCTCGCCGCCGCCCACCACGGCGAGGGTCACCGCGGTGACCACGACGGCGAGCGCGACGACCAGGAAGAGGAACATAACCATCGCCGGGGCCCCCACGGTCGGATGAGTCGGAGTCGGATGTGTGGCTCCGATCGTGCCATGCGAGTCTGACAGTCAGGGTCACAGGCGGTCACGGACCGCCGCAGACGGGACGTACGAGGAGAGGTCACAGGGGATGCTCAGGCTGGGCAGGCGGGAATTCGAGCCGCACGAGCCGGTGATCATGGCGATCGTGAACCGGACCCCGGACTCCTTCTACGACCAGGGCGCGACGTTCCGCGACGAGCCCGCCCTCGCGCGCGTGGAGCAGGCCGTGGCGGAGGGCGCCGCGATCATCGACGTCGGCGGGGTGAAGGCCGGGCCGGGCGAGGAGGTCACGGCCGAGGAGGAGGCGCGGCGGACCGTCGGCTTCGTCGCGGAGGTGCGGCGGCGGTTCCCGGACGTCGTGATCAGCGTGGACACCTGGCGGCACGAGGTCGGCGAGGCCGTGTGCGAGGCGGGGGCGGATCTGCTGAACGACGCCTGGGGCGGGGTCGATCCGCGGCTCGCGGAGGTCGCCGCGCGGTACGGCGCCGGGCTGGTGTGCACCCACGCGGGCGGCGCCGAGCCGCGGACCCGGCCGCACCGGGTGGCGTACGAGGACGTCATGGCCGACATCCTCGACGTGACCGTGGGGCTGGCGGAGCGGGCGGTGGCCCTCGGGGTGCCGAGGGAGTCGGTGCTGATCGACCCCGGGCACGACTTCGGGAAGAACACGCGGCACAGCCTGGAGGCGACGCGGCGGCTGGACGAGATGGTCGCCACCGGGTGGCCGGTGCTGGTGTCGCTGTCCAACAAGGACTTCGTCGGGGAGACGCTGGACAAGCCGGTGAAGGAGCGGGTGCTGGGGACGCTGGCGACGACGGCCGTGTCGGCGTGGCTGGGGGCGCAGGTGTACCGGGTGCACGAGGTCGCGGAGACGCGGCAGGTGCTGGACATGGTGGCGTCGATCGCGGGGCACCGTCCGCCGGCGGTCGCGCGGAGGGGGCTGGCGTAGGGGCGCCGCCCCTACGACACCGCCCCCCCCGAACCCCCACCAGAGGCTCCGCCCCTGGGCCCCGGCCCATGCCCCCCACCACCCGTCCGGTGGGCCGGGAAGCGGGCCGCGAACCCCTCCTAGCGGCCCGCTTCCTTCGACACCAGCGCCACCGCCTCGTCCACGTCGTCCGTGACGTGGAAGAGGTGAAGGTCCTTCGCCGCCGCCTTGCCCTGGGCGATGACCGTGTGGCGGAGCCAGTCGACCAGCCCGCCCCAGTAGTCCGTGCCGAAGAGGACGATGGGGAAGCGGGTGACCTTCTGGGTCTGGACGAGGGTCAGCGCCTCGAAGAGTTCGTCGAGGGTGCCGAGGCCGCCGGGCAGGACCACGAACCCCTGCGCGTACTTCACGAACATCATTTTTCTGACGAAGAAGTAACGGAAGTTCAGGCCGATGTCGACATAGGGATTGAGCCCCTGCTCGAAGGGCAGTTCGATGCCCAGGCCGACCGAGATGCCGCCCGCCTCGCACGCGCCCTTGTTGGCCGCCTCCATGGCCCCGGGCCCGCCGCCGGTGATCACCGCGAAACCCGCCTCGACCAGGCCCCGGCCCAGACGGACGCCCGCCTCGTACTCCGGCGAGTCCACCGGTGTGCGGGCCGAGCCGAAGACGCTGATGGCGGGCGGGAGTTCGGCGAGCGTGCCGAAGCCCTCGATGAACTCCGACTGGATGCGCAGCACCCGCCAGGGGTCGGTGTGGACCCAGTCCGTGGGGGCGCGCTCGTCCAGCAGCCGCTGGTCGGTGGTGCTCGTCTGCACCTGGTCCCGCCTGCGGAGGACCGGCCCCAGTCGCTTCTCCTCCGGCGGCTGCTGCTTCCCCTCGGGGTTACCGGTAGCCATGTGCGCTCCCTCCGTGTCGGGGTCTCCCCTGCTCCGGCGGAGCCGGGAGCCCGGGGAAAGGTCGTTCCACCTCAGCGTAGATCCACGCGGGTGACGTACGGGGGACGTCAGCATGTCCACGGAGCAGCGTCCCAAACACCGGGGAACGCCGATGGCCTCACGCCGTCAGCCAGGTCCGCAGGCGCTCCTCCCCCGCCAGGATCTTCGCGGTGTCCACGCGTTCGTCCCGCTTGTGCGCCAAGTGGGGGTTGCCGGGGCCGTAGTTGACCGCGGGGACACCGAGCGCCGAGAAGCGGGAGACGTCCGTCCAGCCGTACTTGGGCTGCGGGGTGCCGCCGACCGCCTCGATGAAGGCCGCGGCGGCCGGGTGGGACAGGCCGGGCAGGGCGCCGGGGCTGTGGTCGTCGACCACGAACTCCTCGACGCCGCAGTCCGCGAAGACCTCGCGGACGTGGTCCAGCGCCTCCTCCTCCGTACGGTCGGGCGCGTAGCGGAAGTTGACGGTGACGACGCACTCGTCGGGGATGACGTTGCCGGCGACGCCGCCGAGGATGCCGACCGCGTTCAGGCCCTCCCGGTACTCCAGGCCGTCGATCACCGGGCGGCGCGGCTCGTAGGAGGCGAGGCGGGCGAGGATCGGGGCCGCCGCGTGGATGGCGTTGGAGCCCATCCAGCCGCGCGCGGAGTGGGCCCGCTCGCCCTCGGTCCTCAGCAGCACCCGCAGCGTGCCCTGGCAGCCGCCCTCGACCTGGCCGTCGGAGGGCTCCAGCAGCACCGCGAAGTCGCCCCGGAGCCACTCCGGATGGGCCTCGGCCACGTGTCCCAGGCCGTTGAGGTCGGCGGCGACCTCCTCGTTGTCGTAGAAGACGAAGGTCAGGTCGCGGTTGGGGGCGGGGACCGTGGCGGCGATGCGCAGCTGGACGGCCACGCCGGCCTTCATGTCGCAGGTGCCGCAGCCCCACAGCATGCCGTCCCCGTCGAGCCGGGAGGGGAGGTTGTCCGCGATCGGGACCGTGTCGATGTGGCCGGCGAGGATCACCCGCTCCGGCCGCCCCAGGTGCGTGCGGGCCACGACGTTGTTGCCGTACCGGTCGACCGTGAGGTGCGGCAGTGCGCGCAGCGCGCTCTCGATGGCGTCCGCGAGCGGCTTCTCGTTGCCGCTCTCGGAGGGGAAGTCGACGAGCTGCGCGGTCAGGCGCGCGGCGTCCAGCGTGAGGTCAAGCGGGGTGTCGGCCATGCCGTCGACCCTAACGCCCCGGGGCCGGGCCCACTGTCCGCACCCGGCTCACACACCTCCGTACTCTCCAGTACCTTGTACGCGTGCCAGAGCCGTCCCTTCCTTCCAAGCGTCGCGGCCGCCTCTTCCGCTTCGGGGCGGCCTTCGTGGTGCTGCTCGCGGTCGCCGGGTACCTCGTGGTGCAGTACGTCACCGGGGGCACGGGCGCGCCGGGCTGCAAGGTCGTGTCCGGCAAGGGCGACGGAGCGACGTACGAGTTCACGTCCGAGCAGGCGGTGAACGCGGCGACGATCACCGCCGTGGGCCTCGCGCGCGATCTGCCCGAACGGGCCGTGACGATCGCGCTGGCGACCGCGCTGCAGGAGTCCGCGCTGCGCAACATCGACTACGGCGACCGCGACTCGCTGGGCCTGTTCCAGCAGCGGCCCTCGCAGGGCTGGGGCACGCCGAAGGAGATCATGGACCCGGCGTACGCGGCGGGGAAGTTCTACGAGCACCTGGTGGAGGTGCCGGGCTACACCCGGCTGCCGCTCACCGTCGCCGCGCAGCGGGTGCAGCGCAGCGGTTTCCCGCAGGCGTACGCCAAGCACGAGCCGGACGCCACGCTGCTGGCCGCCGCCCTCACCGGGCGCTCGGCGGCCACGCTGACCTGCGACGGCCGTCCGGCCGCGACGCGGGCGGCGGGCGCGGACGCGGTGCGTGCCGCGCTGGCCCGGGACTTCGGGCGGGACGTGCTGGAGCCGGCCGGCGCGGAGGTGGGCGGGGCGGCGACGCCCTCGTCCTCCCCGGACGAGCGGCCCGCCTCCGGCGACGGCACCGTGACGCTGCCGGTCACCGCCGGACCCGACGGTGCCTCGCGGGACGCCGAGGCCCGCGGCTGGCAGCTGGCGCACTGGGCCGTGGCCAACGCCTCCGAGCTGCACATAAAGCGGGTGTCGTACGGCGGGCGCGAATGGACCGCCGGGAACACCGACAGCCAGTGGCAGCCGATCGACGGCAAGGGCTCCGCGGACGCGGGTGACGGCGCGGGCGCGGTCCGGATCACGACCGCGCAGTAGTACGGGTCCTCACCCGCAGGCGTCATGCGCGGGGGCGGACCGCTGACGCCGCGCGAAGGGTCCCGCGCGGGCACCCCCGCATCGGCGAGAACCCTTGGGGGCAAAGGGCTGGAGCCCTGTCACGAGCCCGCCGCGGACCGTCCGGACGAGTCCTTTTCGCCCCCTTTTCTCCGCAGCCGATAATGCGACGCATTGCCAACTCTTTACGTTGTCCCGCCGCAACCTTCCCGGCCGTCGAACGGTAGTCACTGCGTCCGGGCCCGGAGATCAGAAGCCAGTCGATCGGCTCCGGGCCCGCCGGACACGTCACCGTTCTCTCCCGTCGAAGGAGCACCATGTCCCTCCCCCTGACCCGTCGGATCGCCCGTGCCGCGCTGCTCGTCGCTGCGGGAGCGGCCGCCGGGGTCGGTGCGGCCGGTTCCGCCAGCGCGGCCCCCGAGCTGTCGACCGCCCCGAACCTCGGCGGGCTGACCGCCCTGGACGGGGCGACCGGCAACACCGTGAGCAGCGTGACGCAGAGCGTCACCGAGACCGCGGAGGACGCCGACAAGGTGGTGCCGGCCGTCGACACGACCGTCGAGAAGACCGCGCCGGTGGTGAAGAAGCTGCCGACCGAGTCCCTCACCCGGGGCGGCGTGCCGTCGGCGAGGACCCTGCCGGTCCAGGACCTGCCGCTCGGCTGACCGGCCCGGCTCGGCACGCCGGCGGGGCCCGGGGATCGTTCCCCGGGCCCCGTCGGCCGTCGTGTGCCGTGGCGCGTCACACGGACCGCGCGACACGGGCCGCGTCACGCGGCTCACGTCACGCGGACAGTCGCTCCACCGCCGCCCGCACCCGCTCGTCCGTGGCGGTCAGGGCGACCCGGACGAACCGCTCGCCCGCCGGGCCGTAGAAGTCGCCCGGTGCCACCAGGATGCCGCGTTCGGCGAGGTGGGCGACGGTGTCCCAGCAGGACTCGTCGCGGGTCGCCCACAGGTAGAGGCTGGCCTCGCTGTGCTCGATGCGGAAGCCGTGGCCGAGCAGCGCCCCGCGCAGGGCCGTGCGCCGGGCCGCGTAGCGCTCGCGCTGGACGCGGACGTGCTCGTCGTCGCCCAGGGCCGCCACCACGGCCGCCTGCGTCGGCGCGGAGGTCATCATGCCGCCGTGCTTGCGGATCTCCAGCAGCGGACCGAGCACCGCCGGGTCGCCGGCCAGGAAGGCGGCGCGGTAGCCGGCCAGGTTGGAGCGCTTGGACAGGGAGTGCACGGAGACGATGCCGTCGTGGGAACCGCCGTTGACGTCCGGGTGCAGCACCGAGACCGGGTCGGCCTCCCAGCCCAGCTCGATGTAGCACTCGTCGGAGAGGACCAGGACGCCGTGCTCGCGGGCCCAGGCGACGATCCGGGTCAGCTCCTCCTTGGACAGCACCCGGCCCGTGGGGTTGGACGGGGAGTTCAGCCAGAGCAGCTTCAGGTCCGCCGGGTCCAGCTCGGTCGGATCGTCGTACGCCACGTGCTCCGCGCGGGCCAGGCGGGCGCCGACCTCGTACGTCGGGTAGGCCAGCCGCGGGAAGGCGACCTTGTCGCCGGGGCCGAGGCCCAGCTGGGTGGGGAGCCAGGCGACCAGTTCCTTGGAGCCGACGATCGGCAGGACGTGGCGGTGGGTGATCCCGCGGGCGCCCAGGCGGCGCTCCACCCAGCGGGTGATCGCGTCCCGCAGCTCCGGGGTGCCCCAGACGGTGGGGTAGCCCGGGGAGTCCGCCGCGGCGATCAGGGCCTTCTGGATCGGCTCGGGAACCGGGTCGACGGGGGTGCCGACCGAGAGGTCGACGATGCCGTCGGGGTGCGCGGCGGCCGTCTTCTTGTAGGGCTCCAGCTTGTCCCAGGGGAAGGTGGGCAGCCGGTCGGACACTGCGGACACGGGTACGGGCTCACTTTCTGGTGCGGCACGGGTACGGCGCCGGTGCGGCCCGGTACGGCAAACGCCTCGGTCCCGTGCGGCGATCGGGCTGATCGGGCCGTACGGGACCGAGGCGGCACGAAGTGTGCGGGCCGCTCGCGGGGTGACTAGGCCTGCGGCGGAAGCGCGGCGATGAAGGGGTGGTCGCGCTCGATCAGCCCCAGCTTGCTGGCGCCGCCGGGAGAGCCGAGCTCGTCGAAGAACTCGACGTTCGCCTTGTAGTAGTCCTTCCACTCCTCCGGAGTGTCGTCCTCGTAGAAGATGGCCTCGACCGGGCAGACCGGCTCACAGGCCCCGCAGTCGACGCATTCGTCCGGGTGGATGTACAAGGACCGCTGGCCCTCGTAGATGCAGTCGACCGGGCACTCCTCGATGCACGCCTTGTCCTTCACGTCGACACAAGGCTGCGCGATGACGTAGG
>NZ_JAPSKQ010000240.1 GCF_031181555.1 Streptomyces sp.
CCCCCGGCGTGCCCCCCCCCGCGGTCCTCGCGCCCCACGGCGGACTCCCCGCCGACAGGACGAGGGGGCGCCCGCCTCGACGGCGGGCGCCCCCTCGGGCGACTGCGGGCGGATCAGACCTGGCCGGCCTTCTCCAGCGCGGTGCAGCACGTGTCGACCAGCAGGCGGGTCACCACGTACGGGTCGACGTTGGCGTTGGGACGGCGGTCCTCGATGTACCCCTTGCCGTCCTTCTCGACCTGCCACGGGATGCGGACCGAGGCGCCGCGGTCGGAGACGCCGTAGGAGAACTTGTCCCACGGGGCGGTCTCGTGCAGACCGGTGAGGCGGTCGTCGATGCCGGCGCCGTAGTTCTTGACGTGGTCCAGCGGCTTGGAGCCCTCGCCCAGCGACTCGCACGCGGTGATGATCGCGTCGTAGCCCTCGCGCATCGCCTTGGTGGAGAAGTTGGTGTGCGCACCGGCGCCGTTCCAGTCGCCCTTGACCGGCTTCGGGTCGAGGGTGGCGGCGATGCCGAAGTCCTCGGCGGTGCGGTAGAGCAGCCAGCGGGCCACCCACAGCTGGTCGGCGACCTCCAGCGGGGCCAGCGGGCCGACCTGGAACTCCCACTGGCCGGGCATGACCTCGGCGTTGATGCCGGAGATGCCCAGGCCCGCCTTCAGGCAGTTGTCCAGGTGCGCCTCGACGACGTCACGGCCGAAGATCTCGTCGGAACCGACACCGCAGTAGTAGCCGCCCTGCGGGGCCGGGAAGCCGCCCTTGGGGAAGCCGAGCGGGTAGCCCTCCTGGAAGAAGGTGTACTCCTGCTCGATGCCGAAGACCGGCTCCTGCGCGGCGAACCGCTCGGCGACCTCGGCCAGCGCGGCACGGGTGTTGGACTCGTGCGGCGTCATGTCCGTGTTGAGGACCTCGCACAGCACCAGGACGTCGTCACCGCCGCGGATCGGGTCGGGGCAGACGAAGACCGGCTTGAGCACGCAGTCCGAGGCGTGCCCCTTGGCCTGGTTGGTGGAGGACCCGTCGAAGCCCCAGATCGGCAGCTCGGCACCCTTGGCGTCGTCGGCCAGGATCTTCGTCTTGGAACGCAGCTTGGCGGTCGGCTCGGTGCCGTCGATCCAGATGTACTCGGCCTTGAAGCTCACGGTCCACATCCTTCGGGGTGGGTCTGGGGCGATGCGCGGGTGCTGCGGCGCTGCGGCACTGGGGCGCCGCTCTCGATACCAGGCAGCCTGTCAACAGGCGATTTCCCGGCCATTGCCCGCATGTGAACCCCGTGTTACCTGACACTGCTGTGTCCTCCCGCACGGTGTGAGCGCGTACGCGCGGGGGCGGCTTGTATGCGAAGGGACGCGGAGGGGGCGGGGACGCGGAGGGGCCCGCTGCTCCCGGCCGGGAGCAGCGGGCCCTCACGAGGCGGCGGCGGAGCGTCACCCCACCTTCTCGATCACCGCCCGGCGGATCAGGAACTTGCCGGGCTCCCGGACCTGCTCGAAGGCCGCGTTGTTGAGCAGGACGCAGCTTCCGGACACCGAGGTGACCTCCACCGTCGTGGACTTGTCGTTGTCCAGGTTGGTGACCTTCAGCTTCGTGCCGGCCGGGAACTGGTTGCTGGACGCGGCCGGCGCGCCGCCCTCACCGGAGAGGGTGACGGTGGACCCGTTGCACACCTGCTCGCCGGAGGCCGCCGCGCCCTCACCGCCGGGGCTCTGCGCGGCGCCGCCGCCGCCCGCCTCCTCACCCCGGGCGGGCTGGGAGGGAGCGGGCTGCGCGGGGGCGGACTGCTCGGGCTGCGCGGCCTGGGAGCCCTGAGCCGACTCCCCCACCGTGCACCCGGACGCCCCCTGCTTGCGCCTGATCTCCTCGATGACCGCCTCGCGGTTGGCGATCCGCGCCTCGGACTGCGCGTCGGGGGCGGCCCGCTGGCCCTCGATGAACTTCTGGTTGTTGCCGAGCGCGGTGGCGAGCCCCTGACAGACGGTCGGGTCCGCCGCCTTGGTGGTGGGCGTCTGCGCGGCGTTCGACGTGTTCGCCATGACGAAGGCGCCGCCTCCCGCCACCGTCGCGGCGCTCACCAGCAGAGCGAGCTTCTTCCTGGGGCCGAGAGTTCTCCTGCGCGACATCCGCGCCTCCTGAAGAGGTAGGGGAGCGTACGCCGCTATGTACGAGATACCGAACGGGGTTGCTCAGCGGTTGGGGCGAGTGGTCGAAGTAACCTGCGTCACAAGGGCGTTGAGCTGTCGCGCGTCAGCCGTGCCCGCCCTGTTCGTACGCCACCACGTTGTCGTTGGCGTACTGGAGCAGCCCCTGCGTCTGCTGCGCGAGCGCGGCCTGCTCCGTCTCGGCGCCGTCCCCCCACTGCCCGTTGGCGAAGACCACGGACCGCACGGTCATCAGCCGCTCGAAGAGCCCCGCCGAGCCGGGCGGCGCCGCCGGCAGCCCCGCCTCCGGCGGCGGATCGAGCGAGACGACCTGATAGGTCACCGGATCCATCGAGGCCATCATGAACACCGTCGAGGCGTCCTCGACCCGCCGGAAACTCGCCACGGTGACGGTTATCCGCGAGCGCTGCTCGGGGTCCGTGAACAGCGCCGAGGTCAGCCGCACGCAGCCCTCGCCCTGGTCGACGAGCGCCGCCAGCTCCTGGGACATGCCCCTGGCGCAGCTGGTGGTGGTCGCCAGGTCGACCCGCTGGTACCGCGAACCGTCCTTCAGGCGCACGCTCTTCTCCGGGAACGCCTGCTCCGGCCGGACGACCGGCCGCGCGAGCAGCGAGGGAAGGGCGGCCGGGGCGTCGGCGGGCAGGGACGCGGTGACGGAGGGCACCGGCTCGGCGGCGGTGGAGGCGGAAGGGGAGGCGGCGGCAGAGGGAGGTGCGGTCCGCTCCCCGCCGTCGTCTCCGCTCGTGTACAGCACCGCGCCCGCCGCGATCACCCCGACCAGCACGACCGCCGCCACGCCACCGATCACGGACCGCGGTCCGCGCCTTCCTTGATCATCGAAGGTCATGGCGGCGGAGGGTAACAGCAAGGAGCGCCTCGACTCCCGCCGCCGGACAAGCGGGTTGAACGGGGCGAGCAGGCTGACAGGCGACTAACGGGACAGGGCGTCCCGTACCGCGTCCTCCGTGCGGGCCACGACCGCCGTGCCGTCGTCCGCGGTGATGATCGGCCGCTGGATCAGCTCGGGGTGCTCGGCGAGCGCCGTGACCCAGCGGTCCCGCGCACCGGCGTCCCGCGCCCACTCCTCGAGCCCGAGCTCCTTCGCGACGGCCTCCTGGGTGCGGGTGATGTCCCACGGCTCCAGGCCGAGACGGTCCAGCACCTCGCGGATCTCGTCCTCGCTCGGCACGTCCTCCAGATAGCGGCGGACGGTGTAGTCGGCGCCCTCGGCGTCGAGCAGGCCGAGGGCGCCGCGGCACTTGGAACAGGCCGGGTTGATCCAGATCTCCATGCCCCACACGGTACGCCCGGGGCAGCGGGACCTCCTGGCCGAGCGGGAGTCCCGGGGCCGTGTCCCCACCGGCGCCGCAGCATGCTCTGTTCGAATTTCCGCCGCCTCACGCACCCCTTGCGGAACGGGGGTGACGGGGCGATAAGTTCCCTGCTCACCTGGGCATTTGCTCGTCTGTGCGGACTGTCTGGATGTCAGTGCCGGGCAGTAAACTGGAAGCAGTGTTCGAGGGTGGTGCCGGGGTCGTCGTGGACTTCCGGCGGGCCGCCCTGACCGCGACAGGAGGATGCCCGTGCCCGCTGCCGCACTCAAGCCGAAGCCCCTGCCCACCCAGTCCACCGCCAAGCGTCCCGTCCTGCTCGAAACGCCCTGCGCACCGGTGGAGAAGCGCCCGCTGCCGGCGGGCCGCCCGCGGCAGTGGTACGTCACGCACAACCGCCGGCTCAAGGCGATGCGGCTCGCCATCGCCCTGCTCGACTCCGGCGTCTACCTGCCCGACCAGGCGCGCAACGAGACGATCCGGAGCACGGCGGAGCTGATCGGCGTGCACCCGCCGTCGGACACCACGTGCCACATGGTGCGCGCGTTCATGCGCTACAACCGCTGAGCCGGAGCGCGGTGCCGGCCGCCCCCGCACCGGGGCGCCCGGCACCGCCTCCGTGCGCGGCACCGCCGGAGCCCGCGTCAACCGGGCAGCCCCGCCTCCCACATGCGCCGTCGGAGCACATGGTCGCTGAAGAGGTGCCGGGCCCGGCCCAGCAGCTCGCCCACCTCCTTCTCCCCGCGTGGCGTGCCGGAGTCCGGATGCCACCGCTGCACGGACTGCCCGGCCCACGCCCGTAGCTTCCGGTCCGGGTCGTCCAGCAGGGCGACCGCGGTCCGCAGTCCCACGAGCCCCCCGCGTGCGTCGAGCAGGCGGAAAGCGGCGACCCGGGAATGCCGGGGCCGGTCGGCCGCGAGGAACCCCGCCAGCCGCCCGGCGGGCAGCGCCCCGGCGGAGGGAAGCAGCGCGCTGGCCGTCTCCCGCACCACACCGGGCGCCGGGTCCTCGAGCAGCGGCAGCAGCCGCGCCACGTCGGTCACGTCCAGCGCGCGCAGCCCGGCCACCGCCCGCGCCCGCACCGTCGGCACCGGATGGGCGAGCAGCGGCCACAGCAGCTCCGCGTCCGCGCGCTCCCCGCACTCCGCGAGCCCGATCACCGCGCCCGGCGGCACCGCCGGATCGGCCGGGTCCGCGCACCGCTCCCGGTACCAGGGCAGCGGATCCGTCCCGTGCCGCCGTACGACGTACCGCGCGCAGGCCCGTACCACCGCGGCCCGGTCGGCGAGGAACTCCACCGCCCGTTCGGGCCGCCCGGCCCGCCGCAGCGCGGTGACCCCGGCCGACCGCGCCCGGGGGCTGCGCGCGCCCAGCAGCGGTTCCAGCACGCCGTCCCAGTCGCCCGCATCGGTCACGGCGGCCAGGGCGGCGTCGGCGCACAGGGTCTGGACGACCGCGTCGTCGTCCCGGGCGGCGCGGCGGGCCAGCTCACCGGGGGAGAGGAGTCCCTCCTCGACGGCCGACCGGAGGGCGAAGCGGCGTACGGCGCGGTCGGGGTGGGTGTGCAGGGGCAGCAGCCGCTCGCGCGGCGCCCGGCGGAGCACGCCGTCGAGCAGCTCGACCCCGAAGGCTCCCCGCTCGCGCCTCCCGACCCGCAGGATCAGCGGCGCGAGGGCGACCGCCGCCTCCACGTCGAGCACGCCGCCCAGCAACCGCCGGGCCCGCTCGCGCACGGGCGCGGCCCAGTCGGCGGCGCGTACGACGAGCAGCGGCAGCAGCGCGGGATGCTCCGCGACCCCGTCCAGCGCGGCCTCGCGCACCCGCCCGTCCGGGTGGCACAGGGCGAGCGCGAGCCGGGACCGGACGGGCGGCTCGGCGCTCCCGCCCGGTGGGCCGGAGCGCTCCGCACCGATGACCGGCTCCGGGGCAGGCGCTCCCCGGCCTCCGGCCCGACGGCGGGAGTCCGCCCCCCGGTCGGCCGACCGGAGACGGGCGGGGAGACGGAGGCGGAGACGGCCGAGGCCGGCCACCGGGCGCCGGGGAGGCGCCGTCGGCCGCGGCTCGCCGCCGCCGGTCGTGCCGTCCTCGCGCGTCCCGGCCCGGTCCCGGCCCGGCAGCAGCGAGGGCCGGTACCGGGCGATCGCCCGGACCCCTGCGTCCAGTGCCGTCCAGGCGCCCGGGTCGGTGATGTCCAGGGCCTCGGTGAGAGGCGTTCCCCGGACCAGGCGCGTCGCCGCCGCCTCCCCGCTCCGGATGTCGTCGTCCATACCTGTCCGCCCCCCCCGCCGACCTGCTGTTCCGATGATCGTAGGGGCCGCGGAGCAGGCGGTCGCGGGAATTAGTACGGGCGGAGGTCGACGTACCCGAGGAACAGGATCACCGCCACCACGCAGCCGAGCACCACCACCGTCGACACCCAGGACGACCGGCCGGACGACGCGGTGTGCTCCGGATCGGGGCGGAACGGGACCGGTCCGGGCGGGTTGTCCTTCCAGCGCGCGGCGAGCATCCGGGCCCGGGCGGACGGCTCCTTGTGCTCCGCACCGTCGGCCCACTTGAGGTCGAACTCCCGCTCCTCGTCGTCCCTTTCGGACATCCCCGTGACCTTCCTCGAACAACAGTGTCAGCACCAATGATTCCCCCTCCGCGCCCGCGGGGGAAAGCATTCCGGACAGCCGGAAACACACAACGGCGCTCCCGTCCCGGAGGAACCACGAGTGGGGGTGCCGACGGGCCTGCCGATCGTCCGGGGCACCTGTAGCCGGGTTATGGAAAAAGACCAGGTCGGCGACCCGCGGGAAGGATCCCCGCAGGTCACCGACCTGGCCGATCACCAGGAGGCCGGGAAGGCAGCCGCCGCACAGGGCCTGGACGAGCCGGCGAGGGCCGCTCTCCGACGTGGAGCAGCGGCCCCCGGGCTTCACCCAGGTCGCCCGATCCCGCCTCTTACACGTCGAAGTAGAGCTCGAACTCGTGCGGGTGCGGGCGCAGCTGCAGCGGGGCGATCTCGTTCGCGCGCTTGAAGTCGATCCACGTCTCGATCAGGTCCGGCGTGAACACGTCGCCCTGGAGCAGGAACTCGTGGTCGGACTCGAGGTGGTCCAGCACGGCGCCGAGGGAGGTCGGGACCTGCGCGACGTTGGCGTGCTCCTCGGGAGCCAGCTCGTAGAGGTCCTTGTCGATCGGCTCGGCCGGCTCGATCTTGTTCTTGATGCCGTCCAGACCCGCGAGCAGCAGGGCCGAGAAGGCCAGGTACGGGTTGCCGGAGGCGTCCGGGGCGCGGAACTCGACGCGCTTGGCCTTCGGGTTCGAGCCGGTGATCGGGATGCGCATCGCGGCGGAGCGGTTGCGCTGCGAGTACACCAGGTTCACCGGGGCCTCGAAGCCCGGCACCAGGCGGTGGTAGGAGTTCACCGTCGGGTTGGTGAAGGCCAGCAGCGACGGGGCGTGCTTGAGGATGCCGCCGATGTAGTAGCGGGCCATGTCCGACAGCCCGGCGTAGCCCTGCTCGTCGTAGAACAGCGGCTCGCCGCCCGCCCACAGCGACTGGTGGACGTGCATGCCGGAGCCGTTGTCACCGAAGATCGGCTTCGGCATGAAGGTCGCGGTCTTGCCGTTGCGCCAGGCGACGTTCTTGACGATGTACTTGAAGAGCTGCAGGTCGTCGGCGGCCGCGAGCAGCGTGTTGAACTTGTAGTTGATCTCGGCCTGGCCGGCGGTGCCGACCTCGTGGTGCTGGCGCTCGACCTTCAGGCCGGCCCGGTCCAGCTCCAGGGAGATCTCGGCGCGCAGGTCGGCGAAGTGGTCGACCGGCGGGACCGGGAAGTAGCCGCCCTTGTAGCGGACCTTGTA
>NZ_JAPSKQ010000067.1:0-8034 GCF_031181555.1 Streptomyces sp.
GCTCGGCGACCTGTGCGGGGTCGTCCTTCCGCGAAGTGCCCATCCGGGTGTCGTCCGCCGTCCCCGCCCTTCGGAAGAACTCCGTTTCCGTCGCGTCCGGCATGAACGACGTGATCGTCACGCCTGTGTCCCGGACCTCCTCGCCCAGCGCCTCCGCGAAAGACTGCACGAACGACTTCGCGGCGTTGTGGACGGGCTGGAAGGGGCCGGGCATCGTCGCGGCGACGGACGACCTGCTCGCCGCCCCGGTGGGTGACCTGCCCTTCCCCGTCGTCGGGCCCGGACGCGCCTCAGTCCTGTTCCGTGACCGTGATCGCGCCGCGCGGGCAGGCGAGCGCGGCCTCGTAGACGGAGTCCGCCTGCTCGGGGCCCGGTTCCCCGCACACGACGAACGCCAGGCCCTCGTCGTCGGTCTGGTCGAACACTTCGGGGGCGATCAGCACGCAGGTGCCCGCCCCGCAGCACTTCTCCGGGTCCACCGTGATCCTGAGCATGGCCCCGCCGTCACCACTCGACGGGGAGTTCCGCCACGCCGTAGACGATGGCGTCGTAGCGGAAGCGGATGTCGGCCACCGGCACCGTGGGCCGGATCCCGGGGAAGCGCCGGAACAACCGGTCGAAGACCACGGCGAGTTCGAGACGCGCGAGGGAGTGGCCCAGGCACTGGTGCGGCCCGAATCCGAAGGCGACGTGGTGGCGGGCGCCCCGGGTGACGTCCACGGTGTCGGGGTCGGGGAAGACGTCGGGGTCACGGTTGGCCAGGGACAGCAGCGCGATCACTCCCTCGCCGGCCCGGATGAGCGTGCCGCCGATCTCCGCGTCGGCGACGGCGACGCGGGTCATGCCGAGCTGCATGACGGTCTGGTGGCGCAGCAGTTCCTCGACCGCGTCCGCCATGGCCGCGGGGCCCCGGGTGGCCTCGGCGAGCTGGTCGGGGTTCTCCATCAGGGTGAGCGCGCCGAGACCGATCATGTGGGCGGTGGTCTCGTGGCCGGCGGCGAGCAGCATCCAGGAGATGGTGACCAGCTCCTGGCGGCTGAGGCGGCCCGGCTTGTACTGCTGCTCGACGAGCACGCTGATCAGATCGTCCTCCGGTGCCTTCTCCTTCTCGGAGATCAGCGCGTCCAGATAGGTGCTCAGACCCGCTTTGGCCGCCGCGAACTGCTCCTGGTCACTGGAGCCGTCGAAGAGCGTGTTGAGGTAGCCGCCGAAGGTGGCGTGGTCCTCGTGCGGGACGCCCAGAAGACCGCAGATCACACGGGAGGGAACCGGATAGGCCAGCTCCCGCACGATGTCGGCCGGCGCGCCGTGGGCGGCCATCCGGTCCAGGCAGTCCTCCACCACCTGCTCCACGAAGGGACGCATCGCCTCGATCCGTTTGACGGAGAACAGCCCGGTCAGCATGCGGCGGTAGTGTGCGTGCTCCTCGCCGTCCATGCGGATGAAGGTGCCCTTGAGGACCGGTTCGACGGGCTTGGGGTAGAGGTGGGGGAAGCCCGGACGGCTCATGTCGGAGCTGAAGCGCGGGTCGTCCAGGACGGCCCGTACGTCCGCGTGGCGGGTCAGCAGCCAGGCGGTCTGCCCGCTGGGCAGCGCGACCCTGCTCACGGGGGCGGTGGCGCGCAGCTCGGCGTAGCGCCCCGGAGGGTCGAAAGGACACGTGCGTGCCGTCAGGGGGAATTCGAGACTCACTGCGTCCTTCGTCATCCGTCGTCCGTCCCTTCGGGTGTCCGATCGGCTGTGAGGTTAGGCGCGCGCCCTCTTCCCCGGCTGCTCAATACTGAGCAACGGTGGCTCAAATCACCTGTGTCGGCCGGTCGTTGACACCCGACCGAGTCGTCGGTTAGGAATCTGAAGCGGAGGCCGCCCTATCGGACGCGGGTCCTGTGGGGGCCGTCATCCAATGCGTCCGCGGCCTCTGCCGCTTGTGGGAGGGCAAACCAACTCGGCAAGAACACAAAGAGAGTCCGGCACCGGGCTCACAGGCTCGGTCGACCGGTTCAAGAATCTCAGAGCCACGGGGGATTTCTTGACTGTGACTGCCACTCACGTCGACCAGGGATTCCACTCTTCCGTCCAGTCCGCTCTGCAGCGGATCGGGACCGGGACATCGATCACACGGGTCCCTCGCGGGAAACTTCTGTACGCGGCAGGAAGCCGGGACAGCAACGTCTACCTGGTCCTCGACGGATACGTCAAGACCACCACGGTGTCCATATCCGGAAAGCAGTGCCTGTTGGGCATACATTCACCGGGAGATCTCGTCGGGGAATCCTGTTTGCTCAACAGCGAGCACTACGAGAGCGCGACGGCGATGACTCCCGCGACCTTGCGCAGGATTCCGCAGAGCAGTCTGCTGAAAGCGCTCGACGACCAGAATCTCTACGGTGACTTCCTGCGGCTGCTGACCCGGCGGCTGTGCGAGCAGCAGCAGTTCATCACTCATCTGGTGACGGACAACTGCGAGCAGCGCCTGGCTTTCGCGCTGCTGCGACTGGCTCGGAAAATCGGTGTACAGCAGCCGGGCAGCCGGGTGGTGATGACTCAGCGCCTCACCCAGGAGGAGCTGGCCGGAATGGTGGGCACCACCCGGTCGCGGGTGGGTTTCTTCCTGAAGAACTTCCGCATGCGCGGGATGCTGGAGCCGGGCCCCGGTTCCCTCATGACGGTGAACATCCCGGAGCTTGTGAGGTTTCTGAATACGCGCGATTGAATCCCCGGGGTTCTCCCGGGGCATCCCCGACCGGGCCGGCCCAGTGCTGCTCCACATAGGCGAGGCATTCGCCACGGACCGCCGGCCCGTGGACGGTCCTCCAGCCCCGGGGAGTCCCGGCGAAAACGGGTTGCAACGCGTGCTGACCCAGATCGTTGACCACGACGCAGAACTCCAGCTCGTCGTCCTCGAAAGGGTTCACTGCTCCTCCTGGTCTTCTTTCTTTCCGGCGGTCGCCTCTGCCGGACAGCGCGTTCAGCGTTGCGTCTGCCGAAGGGCGGAGAAGAGGATGCTGCTGTTGAATCCCCCGAATCCGAATCCATTGGACAGAGCGTGGGAGACGTCGGCGGGCACGGCCGCGTCCCCGGTGAACTCCGCGCCGCGGACGTTCTTCGGCGGCCTGCCCGGAGTCGGGTGCAGGAAGCCGCCGCGCATCTGGACGGCGACCGCCACGGCTTCCACCACCCCGGCCGCGGCGAGGCAGTGCCCGGTGAGGCCCTTGGTGGCGTTGACCCACGGGCGTCGGCCGGTGTGAGCGAACACCTCGTCCAGAGCGGCCAGTTCGGCGGCGTCTCCACCGGGGGAGCCGGTGCCGTGGGTGTTGACGTAGGTCACCTGGTCCGGTCGTACGCCGGCGTCGCGCAGCGCGCCCGTCATCGCGGCGGCCTCGGCCCGCGGGTCCGGGGCGGCGGAGCCGGTCGCCGCGAGCCGGGCGTGCACACCGCCGACGCGGGCGTAGCCGGGCACCCGGCGGCGGCGCGCCGAGGTCTCCGACTCCAGCACGGCGCAGGCCGCCGCCTGGCCCGCGACGAACCCGCTGTGGTCGGGGTCGAAGGGGGGCGCCGCGGGACCCGGCGCCATCGCGCCGATGTTCAGGTACGCCTGCCGTTCCACGTCGGACAGCTCGGTGAGCGCGCCCACCACGAGGCAGGCGTCGGCCGCTCCGGAGGCGACGAGCCGTGCGCCCTGCACCAGGGCGAGGTTGCCGCTGGCGGAGGCCGCCCCGACGGTGCACCCCTCCCCCTCGATGCCGAGCACCTCGCTCAGCACGCCCACCTGATCGGTGTCCTGGAGGCGGAGCGCGGACCGCGGCGGCACGAACCTCGGCTTCTGTGCGTACCGGGTGGTGAGGGCGGCGAGTTGCCGTCCGGTGAGGTTGTTGCCCGCGACCACGAGGCCCACCCGGTCCGGCGCCGGGGCGTGTTCGTCCAGCCGGGCGTCCGCCCACGCCTCCAGTGCCGCGGCCACGGCCGCGCGCACCGCGAGACAGGAGCGCCCGGTCGTCCTCAGCGCCCGGTCCACCGGCAGGCCCGGGCTCCCGCGCAGCGCCTCCAGGGCGCGTTGCGGCGCGTCGTCGTCCAGGTCGGCGCGGCCGGGCCCGCCGTCCGCATCCCGCCGTATCCCGCACCGGCCCTCGCGCAGGGCGGCGGCGAACGCGGCGGGGTCGTCGGCCACGGCACACAGCACGCCGACCCCGGAGACCACCACCGGCTCCCCCCGCATCAGCGGTGCTCGCCCATCAGCCGCGCCAGTTCCTCCACCGTCGCGCCGGAGGTGAGCTTCTCCAGGGGCAGGTCGACGTCCAGCTCCTCCAGCACACCGGTCAGGATCTCGGCCCGGTCGATGCTGTTGCAGCCCAGCTCGTCCAGGGTGCGTTCGGGCACGATCCGGGCGGAGTCGATCTCCGGTACGACGGCCACCGTGTGCCGCCGTATCGTCCGCAGGATCTCGTCGTGGGTGAGGCCCGTGGTGTCGCTCATCGCGCAGTGGTTCCTTCCGCGATCCAGTCGTAGTGGCGGTGGTGGTCCTTCACCGAGGTCAGTGCCAGCAGGCGGCCCCGGTCCGGCACCCGGTCCAGAAGGTCCTTCCAGGCGTACGGGTCGATGTCGCGGTCCGCGACCGGTACCAGGCTGCTCGTGCTGTGCGGGAGCAGTTCCTCGTACTCGGCGAAGGTGAGGTCGGCGCGGCGGTCCAGCCGCCCCGCGATGTCCATGGCGGCCAGGGTGCCGGCCGCCGTGTCGCGCACGACCCCGCTGAAGAACTCCGAGGAGCAGCCCGACCCGTAGGAGAACAGTCCGGCCCTGAGCTCGCCCTGCGGGCGCAGGGTGTCGATCGCGCCGGCCAGCGCGAGGTACAGCGAGCCGGAGAACAGGTTGCCGACGACGTCGGGATAGCACAGCGACGGTGCCACGCGCCGGGCGAAGTCCTCGTCGATCCACCGGCGGTCGGCGGGGCCGGCCGAGGGGCCGTCCGGGGCGCCGAACTCGCGCATCAGCCTGCGGTGCGCGGCCTTCACCATGCCCGAGAACGGGGTGTGGAAGACGAGCAGGTCGAAGGTGCCGGTCACGTCCGCCTCCGGGACGCGTGCCCGGTAGTCGCCGTAGGCGCCGACCAGGCATTCCAGATAGGCGAGCAGGGACCGGTCGACGTCGGCGATGTCACGGTCGGGGGTGGGCCGGGCGGTGTCCTGGACCTCGAAGCTGTGGGCGCCCGTCGCTCCGGGGTCGAGGGCCAGCACACGGGGTTCCTCGCCGACCAGCAGGGCCACCGCACCGGTGCCGGTGGCCGGTTCCGCGTAGGAGGCGCGGGCGTCGGCCAGTGCCACGTCGGTGGCGATGACCAGCGCCTTGGCGCCCGGTTCGGCGGCCACGTACCCGGCCGCCAGCCGCAGGGCGGCGGTGGCCGCGAAGCACGCCTGTTTCGCCTCCAGCAACCGGACGGCCGGTGACAGCCCCAGGTGGGCGTGCACGTAGGAGGCGACGGACTTGCTGTAGTCCAGCCCCGACTCGGTGGCGGTGATGAGGAAGCCGATGCTGTCCCGGTCCTCGGCGGAGAGCCCCGCCAGCAGCGGCGCGGCGGCGTTGACGGCGTGGGTGACGGGGTCCTCGAAGGGCAGCGCCACCGAGCGCGCCGCCATGCCGAGGTTGTCGAAGCGTTCGGGGTCCAGGCCCCGCCCGGCGAACAGGTCGCGCGCGGCGATCCTGGCCAGGCCGCCGTACACGTTCATGGCGTCGATGCCGATGGGCCGGTCGTTCACGGTCGCCTCCCGGTGCGGTCGAGGAACGCGGCCAGCAGCCGGTTCACCTCGTCGGGATGGGTGACGCACGGGAAGTGCCCGGCGTCGGGGATCTCCTCGTAGGTCGCGTCGGGGATCAGCCCGTGCATCAGGTGGGCGGTCTTGAGCGGGATGACCGAGTCGTGGCGGCCCTGCACGAGAAGGGTCGGTACGGAGATCTCGGGAAGCCGCTCGCGCAGGTCCGGTTCCCCGGCGAAGAGGTCGAGGTAGCGCAGCCCGGTGCGGGCGTCCATGCTCTCGCTGCGCAGCAGGAGCTCCGTCAGCCGGTCACGGTCGCGGGCGATGCGCGGTGAGCCGGAGCCCGAGACGATCCGGTCGAGGTCCTCGGCGACCACCCGCTCCAGCCGGTTCACCCCGCCCTCGCGATTGGCGTACCGGAAGGAACCGCAGATCAGGGTGAGGGAGGCGGTCCGCTCCGGATGGCGCAGGGCGAAGGCCTGGGCGAGCAGTCCGCCGAAGGACGCGCCGACCACGTGCACCGGTCCCGTCGTCCCGAGCCGGTCGAGGACCTCGGTCCTGCTGTCCGTGATGCTCGCCAGGCTCAGGTCGGTGGGGGCGGTGCTGGCGCCGACGCCGGGATGGTGGACGACGACGGTCCGGTAGCGCCCGGACAGCGCGCGGAACTGCTCGGCGAAGACACCGGCACCCATGTTGAAGGGATGCATCAGCAGGACGACGGGGCCGTCGCCGGCCGCGAACACCTCGACGTCGCCGTCCGGCAGCCGCACCACGTGCCGCTCCACCTCCGGCACCGCCTCGGCGAGCAGCTTGGCGTTCTCGTCGGCGGGCGCGTACCCCTCCTCCAGTTCCTCCAGGATGTCGCGCGGCACGGCGGGCGCGGCCGGGGACCGTGTTCCGCCGCCCACCGGCCGGTAGACGGCCCGTGCCGGGTCGCTGCCCGCGTCCTCCCCGTCGCCGGCCGGCACCAGGGCGGTCAGCGGCGGCGGGGAGAGGAAGTGCCGGGACAGCCGCCCGGCCAGGTCCGTGATCCCCTTCCGGGGCCAGCCGACGGGCACCGCGAGCCGGATCAGGCCGTCGTCGCCGAGGTGCGGGCCGCCGCGGACCCCGGTGTGCGCGAACAGCCAGGCCAGCACGGACGGGACGGGGTGGGCGAGCCCGGCCGCGCCCGGTACCCGGCGCGCGTCCAGCAGGACGCAGTGGGAGCCGGGGACGTCGACCACCGGGGCGCCCGCCGAACGCAGGGCCTGCCGCAGGGTGGTGACCGCGGCCAGGCGGCGCCGTACGAGCTTGGCGACACCGTCCAGGTCGAGCAGCGCGCGGCGGAGGGTGCGCCGCTCCAGCAGCCCGGCCCAGGGTCCGCGGGCCGCGGTCTCCTCGCGCAGCAGGTCCGCGTGTTCGGGCAGCGCGGTGGCCACGAGGCCCCCGTGGTGGACGCCGAAGTCCTTGCCGGCGCTCAGCGTGACGGCGTCGGCCTGCGCGAGCAGTTCGCGCGCGGCGTCCCACAGGCCCCGGCCGCGCATCGGCTCCTCGCCCTCCACCACGGCCGCGGCGTTCTCCAGCAGCCGGGTGGCGTCCAGCACCAGAGGGACGCCGTGGGCGCGGGTGAGGTCGCGGACCGCGCGCAGCCGTGCGAGGGACAGCGGCAGGCCGCCCGCGGCGTTGCAGGTGAGTTCGAGCGCGACGAAGGAGACCGGCGTGCCGGTGTCGGCGAGCGCGGCGGCCAGCGCCTCCGGGTCCACGTCGGCGCCCGCGCCGCCCGCGGGGAGCCGCTCGGGGTGGAATCCGCCCGCGGCGAGGCTGCGCAGCCAGGTCGGGAAGAGACGGTTGTGCGGAACGCGCCCGCGGACGCCTGGCCAGCACCGGCACAGCAGTTCCTCTGCCTGCCGGCCCGACGCCGTCGGTATCACCGTCGGGAACGGAAGCCAGGGCAGGTCGTCCCACACGTCGTCACCGTCGAGGGACGACTCGGACAGCGTGCGCAGCCGTTCGGCCATGAACGGGTCGGCACGCTCCGACCAGGAGTCGGTCACCAGGTCGAACGGGACGTCGGAGAAGGACAGCCGGAGAGGGTTGCACCCGTGGGCGAGCAGCGTGGCGGCGTGGGCGCCGGCCAGGGAGGCCGGGCCGGCCGGGGTGGGCGGCGCCGGCGGTGCGGCCGGTCGCGGGGGGTCCTGCCGGTCGGGGGTGCGGACGGCCCGCGCGGAGGGCGCGTCGCCCCTCCCGCGGCTCGAGGAGGTGGCTGCGGCGGGGGCCGGAGGGGACACGGAGGGCCCGCTCGGGGCGG
>NZ_JAPSKQ010000067.1:8134-24617 GCF_031181555.1 Streptomyces sp.
GGTCGCGGGGGGTCCTGCCGGTCGGGGGTGCGGACGGCCCGCGCGGAGGGCGCGTCGCCCCTCCCGCGGCTCGAGGAGGTGGCTGCGGCGGGGGCCGGAGGGGACACGGAGGGCCCGCTCGGGGCGGGGTCGGGCACGGGCCGGCCGCCGGGGACGGCCGCCGGGTGCTCCGGTGCCGTGCGCGGGTCGGCGATCATCAGGATGACGTCCGCCACCGGTGTGCGGGGGCCCTCGGCGGGGCGGCAGAGGTAGAGCGGGGTGTTCACCGGGCGGAACTTGTTCTTGAAGCGGAAGTTGCCGCTGCCGAAGATCCCGGCCTCGTCCAGTTCCCGCAGTGCGCGCTCGGCCTCCGGGTCGGCGTGGGAGTGGTCGCCCAGCCGGACCCCGAAGCTCGCGCCGAAGCTGAACACCTCCGCGCCCTCGGACGCGAGCTGCTCGATGATGCGCACCAGGGCGAACTCCAGTCCGCCCCTCGGCATGTCGGGCGGATAGAACTCGACGTCGAGCAGATAGCCGTTCTCCGCCGGGATACGGGTGACGACGACCGCGTTCACCAGGGCGTCGTCGACGGTGGTGAGGAAGACCCGGTGGTTCTCGCCGAGACGGCCGTCCAGGAGCTCCCGGCGCACCCTCCACACGTACGGGTTGGTCATCTCCTTCCCGCGCGTCCACGCGTCCACCAGGTCGGCGAGCCGCGCGTCCAGGGCGGGGTCGGAGCCGGAGACGTACTCGGTGGTCCGGCACTCGCCCGAGCGGGCGAAGCGCTGCACCATGTTGCGCAGTCGGCTCTTCGCCGACCCCGCCAGGTCGAACCGTCCGATGTCCTCCAGGCGCTGCAGGGCCCCGAACGGGGTGGCCGTGACCCGGTGGCCGCCCGCCTCCGTCAGCGGGAGGAGGGAGAGGAAGTTGGGGCGCAGGCCCTCCCCCACCGCGTGTTCCACGAACTCCCCGGCCAGCTCGGCGAAGTGGTCGTCGGGGCCGACGTAGCTCCAGGCCAGCAGGTCGTCACCGGACCTGGAGAAGATGAGGTAGCCGCGCCGTCCGGCGCCGAGGAAGGCAAGGGGTGCGATGTCGCGGCCGGCCAGACCGGTCTCGCGGCCGTACCGGCCGAGCAGCCGGTCCAGCAGTGCGGCCGTCTCCGCGTCACCGGGGTCGCTGCGCGGCACGATCAGCGGCCTGCCGTCCTGCTCGGTGTGTGTCCGGGGTTCGCCCCGGTCGGTGCCCGCCCCGGAAGAGGTCCGTCGTGCCGCGGACGTGGCCGCGAGGGAGGAGACCGCCTGCTCGCCGTACCGTTCGGCCAGGAAGGCGTGGAGCTCGGCCGGAGTCGGGTGGTCGAACAGCAGTGTCTTGCGCAGGGCCCCGAGACGGCTCTCCAGCGCGCTGATCGCCCGGAGCATGTCGAACGAGGTCAGACCGGCGTCGGTGAAGCTGACGTGCGGGTCGAGACGGCGGCCCAGGACGCTCTCCAGCAGGGCGAGGGGGCCGGTGGGGGCCGCGTCCCGGGGGTCGGGCGCGCCGGCCGCTGCCGGCCGGCGGGAGCCGGTCCCGACCGCCGCGGCTCCGGTCACGGGAGCCTGCGGAGCCGTCCGTGTTCCGGCGACCAGACGGGCGAGCAGTTCCACCGTGTCGTGTTCGTACAGGTCGGCGGCTGACAGCTCGGTGCCGTACTCCACGTTCAGGGCACGGGCCAGATCCATCCGGAAGACGGAGTCCAGGCCGAGGTCGCCGAAGGGCCGCTCCGGGTCTATCTCCTCGGCGGGCATGCCGAGGATGTCCCCGAGGCGTGACCGCACCACGTCCGCGACCTCGCCGGGCACGCGGCCTGCGGACGGTTCGGCCTCCGCGACGGCCGGGGCCGCATCCGGGGCGACGACCGGAGCGACGACCGGGGCGGGCGCGGGAGCCGGCCGGGACGTCGCGTCCGCCGTCACCGGCTGCTCGGTCTGCGTCGCGGTCGCGGCGGTACGGCGGACGGGCGCCAGCCGGACGGGGGCGCGGCGAGGCGGGGACGTGGTCACGGGCTGCTCCACGGTGGGTGTCGACAAAACGGTGGGCCAGTGGCGCGTGGTGCTCATCGGGAAACTCGGGAGGCGCAGCCGCCTCGGCCGCTCGTCCCGCACGGGCGGCAAGGGCGCGGCGCCCGTGACCCAGGCGGCCGCCAGCGCGTCCGCGCCCGGGCCCTGGTCCCCGGCCCGCGCGTCCGTGTTCCGCGGTGCGTCGGACGGCCCGGTCGAAGAGGGCGCGGCCGGTGGCCGGCGGGTGGCGGTGCCCCGGTGGATTCCGGTGCCGGGCCGGCCGTCGGCGGCGGCCCGCAGGGCGGCGACCAGCTCGGTGCGGGTCGCGGCCACCACCGCGAGGCGTTCGCGCAGTTCGGCGCGTGCGGTGCGCAGGGTCAGCGCCACGTCCCGGAGGTCGAGGTCCGGTCGGTCCCGCAGCGCGTCGGCGAGCCGTCCCGCGTAGGCCCGCAGGGCGTGCCCGGACGGCGCGGAGAGGGGGTAGAGCGTCCGTTCGCCGTGCGCTGCGGCCGGTGGACGCGGCGGATCGGGCTGCGGCACCCGCTGCTCCAGGACGACGTGCGCGTTGGTGCCGCCGAACCCGAAGGAGCTCACGCCCGCGCGTCGCACGGGGCGGCCGTCCCGCGCCCGGACCACCGGCCACTCCCCGTGCTCGGTGACCAGCCGGAACGGCGAGCCCTCGAGTCTCAGGTAGGGGTTGGGGTCCTTCAGGTGCAGCAGCGCGGGCAGTTCGCCGTGCTCCATGGCGAGCAGGACCTTCAGCACGCCCGCGATGCCCGCCGCGGCCTCCAGGTGGCCGATGGCGGTCTTGACGGAGCCGATTCCGGTGACCGGTTCCGTCGGCATCGCGAGCCCGCGCTCGGCGTACAGGGTGCCGAAGGCCTGCTTCAGGCCCTCGATCTCCACGGGATCACCGAGCCGGGTGCCCGTGCCGTGGGCCTCGATGTAGCCGATCGTGTCCGGTTCGACGTCCGCCTCACGGTGCGCGCGGACCACCACCTCGGCCTGTGCCCGCGGACTGGGTGCCGTCAGGGAGGCGGTGCGCCCCGTGTGGTTCACGGCGCTGCCCCTGACGACGGCGTAGACGTGGTCGCCGTCGGCCAGGGCCCGGCTCAGCGGCTTCAGCAGCAGCGCCCCGGCCCCCTCGCCTCGTACGTAACCGTCGGCGCCCGCGTCGAACGTCCTGCACCGTCCCTCGGCGCTCAGCATGCCCGCCTGTGCGAAGGCGACGAAGACCGCGGGGCTGAGCGTCACGTTGACCCCGCCGACGAGAGCCGCGTCGCACTCTCCCGCCCGCATCGCGCGCACCGCCCGGTGCAGCGCGACCAGCGCGCTGGAGCAGGCGGTGTCCACGGCCTCGCTGGGACCGCGCAGGTCCAGCAGGTGGGAGACCCGGTTGGCGACGACGGCGTGGGCGACACCCGTGGCCATGTGGGCCTCGGTCGGCACGCCGTGCGCGGTGAGCAGTTCGTCGTAGTCGGAGGTCGCCACGCCCACGAACACGCCCGTGCTGGTCCCCGCCAGGTCGTCGGGGCGCCGGCCGGCGTCCTCGAGGGCCCGCCACACGACCTGGAGGAACAGGCGCTGCTGCGGGTCCATGAGCGCGGCCTCGCGGGGCGATATCCCGAACAGGCCGGCGTCGAAGGCGGCGATGTCGTCCAGGAACCCGGCCCGTACGTCGCGGGTGCGCGGATCGGCGAGCAGGTCGAAGCGGTCCTCGGGGACCGAGGTGACCAGGTCGTCGCCGGCGGCCAGGTGCGCCCAGAAGGCGTCCAGGTCCGGTGAGCCGGGGAATGTGCCGGCCATGCCCACGACCGCGATCCCGTCCTCCGGGTCCGGCACGGACAAAGGCCGGTCCGGCAGGGACGCAGGCTGCTCGGGCGGAACCGGCAGGGACGGAGCCGGCGCGGACGGGCCCGCGGGCGGGTCCTCGGCGGTGGGTCCGGCGTCGTGGGGTCGCGGGGGGTCCTGCTCGGCGCGGTGGTCGTCGGCCGGACCGCGGTCGTCGGGCGCGCCGCGGTCGTCGGGCGCGCCGGGATCCTCGGGCGTTTCCGCAGCGGGTCCGGCGGCCGCGGCCGGGCGCGGTGCGGCCGCGGGCAGGTGGGCCTCGTTCAGGTACGCGGCGAAACGCGCCAGCGTGCTGTGCTCGAACAGCGCGGTGGGCAGCAGGTCCAGCCCGTAGCGCTCGTTGACCCGGTTGATCAGCTCCGTCAGGGAGATGGAGTCGAAGCCCAGGTCCATCAGGTCGGCCTCGTCGTCCACCTCCTCGGGGTCGACGAGCAGGAAGCCGGCTGCCAGGAACCGGAGTTCGCGCAGCACCTCGCCGGTGTCCGCCGTCTCGCCCGGCGTCGCCGCGGACGGTCCGGACGGTGGTGCGGGGCGGCCGGAGGCGGCGGGCTGGTACACGACGACGCGGGTGGCCGTCCCGGTGAGGGCGCGGACGAAGGCCCGTTCGCCGCGGTCCGGTGCGAGCGGTGCGATGCCCCAGCGACGCTCCATCAGGTGCAGCGTGGCCGCGTCGACCGTCATGCCGCCGTCCTGCCACAGCGGCCAGCCGATGGACACGGTGCGGCCCCGGCACCCGCCACGGGCGCGCCGGGCCTCCCGCGCCTCGGCGAACTCGTCGAGGAAGGCGTTGGCGTAGGCGTAGTCGGCCTGCCCGGGGTTGCCCATCTCGGCGGTGGCGGAGGAGAAGCAGACGAAGAAGTCGAGCGGCTCCGCACGCGTCAGCTCGTCGAGCAGGACGGTTCCGTACACCTTGGGGCCGAGCACCTCGGCGGCCTCGGCGGCCGTCTTGCGGACCGCGCGCGTGTCCCGGGTGGTGCCGGCGGCGTGCAGCACGCCGTGCAGCGGACCGAGGTCCGTGCGGATGCGGGACACCAGCCGGGCGACATCGGCGGCGTCCGACATGTCGGCGGGCAGGTAGACGGCGCGGGTGCCGCCCGTGTTCAGCTCCTCGATCCGGGCCCGCGGCCCGGGACCGAGCGGTGAGCGCCCGGTCAGGACGAGCGTGACGGGGCCGCGTGCGGCGAGCAGTCGCGCGAAGCGCAGTCCCAGCGTTCCGGCGCCACCGGTGATGAGGTAGGTGCCGCCGGGACGCACCGGGAGGTCGTCGGCGAGGACGGCTCCGTCGGGGGTGAACTCCTCCAGGGCGCGCTCCTGGCGGACGCCGTCGGCGTAGCGCACGTGCGTGACGTCCTGGCGGCCGTCGCCGGCGCGGAGTTCCGCGACGAGGAGCTCGGCGAGCGTGGCGGGGTCCGTGCCCGGGGGGTGGGCGAGCGTGGTGCCCGTGCAGCCGCTGTGCTCCAGGGCCAGGGTGCGCAGCGTCCCGGCGGTCGCGGCGTGGTGGGGCCTCACGTCACCGGAGTCCCAGGGGTGGGCGACGAGGAGGTGCAGCGGAGCGGCGGCGTCGCGGGCGAGGAGCGCGGCGGCGGGCCACAGCACGGCGCCGAACCCTTCGGCGACGCACGCGTCGAGGGTGTCCGGGGTGAGGGGCGTGTCGGGGCAGATACGCAGCAGGCAGTCCGGGCGGACGTCCCGGGACGCGAGCTCCTCGATCAGGTGCCGGTACTGCGCCGGGCCGTCCGGCGGCAGCGTGTACCGGCCGTCCTCACCGCGGGTGACGGGGCCGGCGGTGGAACGCAGCAGCGCCGTCTCGTGGCGGATCGCGTGCCGGTCCAGTTCCCGTTCGACCGCCTCGGCCACCGTCTCGTCGGGCGCGAGCACCAGCACCGTGCGCGGGGTGCGGACGGCCGCACCGCGTTCGGCGGGGGCCCAGCAGGGGCGCAGATACCGGCAGCCGTCGTCGGCGGGCCGGTCGCGGTCCGGCCGGGCGGGGGCGACGGCAGTGGTGAACCCGTCGAGGGCGAGCAGTTCCCGGCCGTCGTCGTCGATCAGGCGCAGATCGAAGCGGTGGCCCCGGGGGACGGTTCCGGCTTCCCGGACGTGCGCCCAGCACGCCTCGGGCAGCGGGGCGATCTGCCGTACGCGCTCCACCCGGGCGGGAACCTCCAGACGGCCGTCCGGCACCAGGGCGGCGGTGGCCTGGAACGCGCCGTCGACGAGTGCCGTGTGCAGGGGCCGGGCCGGCTGTCCGGCGGGCAGCCGCAGCCGGGCGAGGCATTCGCCCCGGCCGGTGGCCAGTTCGGTGACGACGGCGAGTCCGGGGCCGTGGCGCAGGCCCGCGCCGGCGAGTGTCCGGTAGAACGCGTCGACGTCCTGCGGGTGCGGGCACCGGGCGCGCAGTTCGGCCGGTGACACCTCGCGGTCCGTGGCGTCGTCCGAACCGGGTGCGCCGCCGGTGCCGAACTCTCCCTCGGCGTAGACCGGTTCGGTGCCGTCGGGCCCGGTGACGCGGAACCGGCCGCCGTCGCCGGCCGCGTCGATCCGCACCGTCAGCCGGTCGGGGCCGGCGGAGTCGAGCGCCACGGGCCGGTGCCACCGCAGGTCGCGCAGTTCGCCCCGGACCGTGCCGAGCGCCGTCCACACGGCCTCCAGGACGGCCGCTCCGGGCAGGAGGCGGCGGCCTGCCACGACGTGGTCGCGCAGGTGGGCCTCGCCGGCGTCGAGCGGGACGGTCACCGCCCCCGGTGCGGCGGGCGGCCGGGGCGCGTCCGTGCGCAGCCAGTGGCGCCGGCGCCGGAAGACGGAGGTGGGGAAGGGGGCGCGGCGCGGCCACGGGCGCGGCCAGAGTGCGGCCCAGTCGACGGGGATGCCGCGCACCCAGAGCCGGGCGAGTTTGGCGAGGTCGCCCCGCTCCACCAGCCGGGCGACGAACGCGGCGCCGTCGTCGCCGTCGAACAGTTCCTCCGCCTCGCCGCGCGCGCGGACCTGTCCCGCCCGGACCTCCGGGTGCTCCTCGCCGCGGGCGAACGCGGACAGCGCGGCGGCCAGCTGGGAACGGTCCGCGGCGACCACGGCGAGCCGCGCCTCCATGTGCCTGCGGCCGAGCTGGCTGGTGGCGGCGAGCTCCCGCAGGGTGGCGCGGCAGGCGTCCGCGTCGGCGATGTGGGCGGCGACGCGTCCCGCGTAGACACGCAGCGCGTCGTCGTCCCGGGCGGACAGCACGAAGAGCTGCCGCGAGCCGTCGGGTTCGCGGGCCGCCTCGGGGCGCGGGGCGGCGGGGTCGTACTCCTCCACGACGACATGGGCGTTGGCGCCGCCCGCGCCGAAGGAGCTGACGCCGGCGCGGCGGGGGTGGCCGTCCGGCGCCGTCCACGGCTCGGACCGCCGTATGGGCCGGAACGGCGACCGGTCGAAGTCGATCTTCGGGTTGGGGTTCTCCAGGTGGATGCTCGGGACCAGGGTGCGGTGCCGCAGCTGGAGCAGGACCTTGGTGAGGCCGGCGATGCCCGCCGCGGCCTCCAGGTGGCCGATGTTGGCCTTCACCGACCCGATGACCCGGCGCCCGGCACCGGTCGTGCCGGTGTCGGTGCCGGGCGCTGCGGCGCCGAAGGCGCGGACGAGTCCTGCCACCTCGACCGGGTCGCCCAGTTCGGTGCCGGTGCCGTGCGCCTCCAGGTAGCCGACCGTGGCCGGGTCGATGCCGGAACGGCGCAGGGCCTCGGTGACGACGGTCGCCTGGGCGTGCGGGTTCGGCACGGTGTATCCGCTGGTCTTGCCGCCGGCGTTGACCGCGCTGCCCTTGATCACCGCCCAGATGTCGTCGCCGTCGGCGACGGCGGCGGCCAGTGGTTTGAGCAGCACGGCGCCGACGCCCTCTCCGGGGACGTAGCCGTCGGCCCGCTCGTCGAAGACCTTGCAGGCGCCGTCGGCCGACAGCATGTTCAGCGCGGACAGGGACACGTGGTGCGAGGGGTGCAGTACCAGGTTGACCCCGCCGGCGACGGCCATCCGGCACTCGCCGCGGCGCAGGCTCTCGCAGGCGAGGTGCACCGCGGTCAGGGACGAGGAGCAGGCGGAGTCGACGGCGAAGCTGGGGCCCTGGAAGTCGAAGAAGTACGACACCCGGTTGGCCACCGACCAGTACGCGGAGTGCGCGCCGGACAGCCGCCCCTGCGGCCACTGGGTGGCGCCGAGTTCCCCGTACGTGCCGTACATCAGGCCCACGAAGACGCCGGTGGCGGGCTCGTGGGTGTGCTCGCCCAGGTATCCGGCCTCCTCCAGCAGGTTCCAGCTGGTCTCCAGGAAGAGCCGCTCCTGAGGGTCGATGTCGTCGGCGTCGCGCGGCAGGATGCCGAAGAAGCCCGCGTCGAAGCGGTCGACGTCCTGAAGGAAACCGCCCCAGCGGCTGGGGGTGCGTTGCGGCGTCCCCCGTCGCGGGTCGTAGTACGGCCGCCAGTCCCAGCGGTCGGGCGGGATCTCGGTGACGCTGTTCTCGCCGCGCAGCAGGTTGCGCCAGTAGGCGTCCAGGTCGGGTGCGCCGGGGTAGCGCCCGCTGACACCGATCACCGCGATGTCGCCCCCCTGGGGGGACCCGGGCGGGACGGCGGCCGCGGGGGCGCCGGGCGCGGGCAGGGCGGATGCGGAGGCGGCGTCCGCGCCGCCGGGGGCGGGCGGGGCGGGTGCGGCCGCGGGCTCGGCGGGCACGGGCTCGGCGGGTTCCGGCAGGGCCGCCGCGAGCGGGGCCGCGTACTCCGTGCGCAGGCACTCGGCCAGCCGTTCGATGGTGGGCTGCTCGAACAGCAGCGTGGCGGGGAGCGGCCCCAGGTCCTCCTCGAAGCGCCGGATGATGGTGAGGCTGATCAGGGAGTCGACACCGAAGTTCTCGAAGGTGACCCGGTCGCCGAGGTCGTCCGGGTGGTACTTGAGCACTTCCGCGAAGACCAGCTTGACGTAGCGGCGGACCGAGTCGGCCGACGGTGACGGCAGCGGGCTCCGGGCGGGTGCCGGAGTGGGTGCGGGCGGCGGCGGTTCGGTGGCGGGCGGCCGGGGAGCGGATCCGCCGAGCCGGGCGAGTCCGGCGGCGTCCGCCGTGACGATCAGGGCCTGCGGCAGCCGCGCGGCGAGGACGCGTTCGAGCGCGGCCAGGGCCTGGTCCGGATCCAGCAGGCCGTGCCCGAGGGCGGTCAGCCGCGCGGTGCGCCGCGCGTCGCCCGCGGCCATCCCCTCGCCGCCCCACAGGCCGAGGTCGATCACCGCGGCGGGGGCCTGCCCGGTGGCACGCAGCCGCAGCGCGAAGGCGTCCTCGAAGTGGGTGGCCGCCGCGTAGTTGGCCTGTCCGGGGGTGTCGGTGAAGGCCGCGGCGGACGACAGGAACAGCAGGAAGTCCAGGGGCTCCCCGCTCACCGCCCGCCACAGCGCCTCCGCTCCGGCGGTCTTGGCGTCGAAGGCGGCGCGGAAGGTGTCCTCGTCCAGGCCGGCCAGAGTGCGGTCGGCGAGGACCCCGGCGGCGTGGAAGACGCCGTTGAGCGGTCCGAACTCCGCGCGTGCCCGTTCCACCGCGTCGCGCAGCGCGTCGGCGTCGGTGACGTCGGCGCTGACGTAGCGGACGCTGCCGCCCAGCGCGGTGACGGCGGACATCCTCCGGGAGATCTCCTCGTCGAGCGGGCGGCGGCCCACCCACACCAGGCGGGCACCGACCGTGCGGGCGAGGTGCCGGCTGAGCGCCGTGCCGATGCCGCCCGCGCCGCCGACGACGAGGTAGACGCCGCCGGCACGGAAGGGGCGGGCGGGGGCATCGGGCAGCTCCGCCGGCGCGATGCGCCGGACCAGCCGCCGGGTGCCGCGCAGCGCGGTGACGGGTTCGCGGTCCGCGGCACCGCTCTCGGCGTACAGCAGCCGCGCGGCCTGCTCCGGTTCGAGCGGCCCGGCACCGAGGTCGACGCACCGCACCGACCAGTCCGGGTATTCGGCGCCGTACGTGCGGGCCAGGCCCAGCAGGGCGGCGCCGGAGGGGTGGGGTGCCTCCTCCGCGCCGACCGCCACGGCACCGTCGAGGGCCACCAGGAGCCGTCCGCGGCGGGCGCGCGCCGGGCCGGTCAGCGCGGTGAGCAGCCGGAGGGTGTCGAGCGCCGGCCGCTGCGCGGAAGGGCCCGTGTCACCGGCGCCGGCGGGCTCGCCGCGGAAACCGAGGACGTGGACGAGGTCGTAGGTCCCCGCGGCCGCGGCGGTCGCGGCGGGTTCGCCCAGTTCCGCGACGGTCGTCCGCTGCGAGCCGTGCAGTGCGGCGAGCCGCCGGGCCGTTTCGCCGGCCGCCGCGGTGTGGGCGATCAGGACCCGGCCGTCGGCGTCCTGCCGCACGGGCCCGGAGTCCGGCCGTGCCCCTGCCCGGGGGGCGTCCTGCCACAGGGGCTCGTACACCAGTGGGCCCTTGGGCGCGGTCAGCGGCCGCAGCGTCAGCCCGGTGACCCGGGCGAGAACCTGTCCGTCGGTGTCGACGACCCGGAGGGTGACGGTGCGCGGCCCGGTGCGCACGGCGTGGGCGCGGGCGGCCCGGTCCATGGGGGCGAGGACGTCCACGGCCTCGGCGCTGAAGGGCACCAGGAGGGCGTCGCGGTCGGCCTCGTCCGCCGGCAGGACGGAGGCCAGCTGCAGCGCTCCGTCCAGCAGGGCGGGATGCACGGCGGCGTCCCCGTCCCGGGTCGGCGGAGACAGCGTGGCCAGGGCCTCGTCCGCGCCGTACACGATGTCGTCCAGGACCCGGAAGGCGGGGCCGTAGGCGAGTCCGGAGGCTGCGAAGTCGTCGTAGAACGCGTCGGTGTCGCGGTGGTGCGGGCAGCGGGCGGCGGCCTCGGCGAGCGGGAGGTGCTCGGCCTCCGGGCGTGCCGTGGCCAGACGTCCGTCGGCGTACGTCTCCGTGCCGTCGGCCAGGGCGAAGGAGCCGTCGTCCGCGAGCCGCAGCCGGGCTCGCGCGGTGGTCCGGCCGGGTTCGGCGGTCAGGGGCCGCAGCCAGCGCAGGTCCTCACAGCGCAGCGGCAGCTCGTGTCCGGCGCCGAGCGCGGCGCGTACGGCCGCGGCAGGGGTGGCGGTGGCGGGCAGCGTGGGGGTTCCGGCGACGACGTGGTCGGTGAGCAGCCAGTCGGCGTCGAGCGGGTCGCAGGACCCGTCCGGGTGTCCGGCCGGGCGTGCGCGGCCCTCCGTGCCGGCCCCGGCGGAGGGGCTGGGGCCGCCCGCCCCGCTCCCGCCGTCCGAGGAGGCCGGTGCTCCCGCCCAGTACCGCGACTCGGTGAACGGGTAGGTCGGCAGGGGGACCCGGCGTGCTCCGCTCCCCGCGAACAGCGACTCCCAGTCCGGGTCGGCACCGCGTACGTAGGCCGCGGCCGTGCTCGTGTCGTCCTCGGGCGCCGTCAGCCAGTACGCCCCCGCGTCCGGGGAGCCGTCCAGCAGGCGCCTGATGCCCTCGCCCAGCGCGGTGACGGTGCCGGCGGTCAGCGCGGCGCGCACCGGGAGATGCCGGCGTCCCACGGCGAGGGTGAAGGCGATGTCCCTCGCGCTCGCCCCGCCCCGGGCGCTTCCGGGGGCGGAGAAGGCGACGGTGGCGAGGTCCTCCAGCCGGCGCCTCAGCTCGGCCTCCGTACGGGCGGACACCGGGAAGGTGAAGGCGCCGGTGCCCGAGCTCTCCCGCAACGGCCGCGGTGCGACGGGTGGTGCTTCCGTCACCACCAGGTGGCAGTTGGTGCCGCTGAAGCCGAAGCCGCTGACGGCGGCCGCGCGCACGCCCGAGGGTCCGGGCAGCCAGTCCACGGCCTCGGTGCGCACCCGGAAGGGACTGCCGTCCAGGTCGATCCGGGGATTGGGCTCCCCGAAGCCGGCGGCGGGCGGCTGGGTGCGGTGCCGCAGCGCCAGCAGGACCTTGAGCAGGGAGGCGATCCCGGCCGCCATGGTGGTGTGGCCCACGTTGGCCTTCACCGATCCCAGACCGCAGTAGCCGGTCCGGTCGGTGCCCCGGCGGAACGCGTCGGTGAGCGCCTTGACCTCGATGGGGTCCCCGAGCGGGGTTCCGGTGCCGTGCGCCTCGACGTAGCCGATGTCGTCGAAGGTCAGCCCGGCACGCCGGTGCACCGAGGCGATGAGCTCGGTCTGGGAGCGGGCGTTCGGCGCGGTGATGCCGTTCGTGCGGCCGTCGCCGTTCACTCCGCCGGCGCGGATCACCCCGTGCACGGTGTCGCCGTCGGCCAGGGCGCGGTCGAGGCGCTTGAGCACGACCGCGCCCACGCCCTCGCCGAGCACCGTGCCGTCGGCCGGCGCGGCGAACGGCGCGCAGACGCCGGTCGGCGACAGCATGCCCACCTGGCCGCACCGCACGTGCAGTTCGGGGGTGAGCATCAGCGCCACTCCCCCGGCGAGGGCCATGTCGCACTCCCCCGCGCGGATCGACTGGCAGGCCAGGTGAACGGCGACCAGTGAGGAGGAGCAGGCGGTGTCGACGGCGAGGGTGGGGCCCGTCAGGTCGAGGAGGTAGGCGATACGGGCGGCGAGGATGGACGGGGCGTTGCCCAGGAACGCGTATCCGGTGTCCCGCTGTCCCCGCTCGGCCAGCAGCCGGCCGTAGTCACCGGCGCCGCTGCCGACGAAGACCCCGCAGGTGCCGGTGGCGGTCGTGCGCGGCGCTCCGTAGCCGGCGTGTTCGAGGGCGTTCCACGCCTCGCGCAGGAAGAGGCGCTGCTGCGGGTCCATCGCCTCGGCCTCCAGCGGGGAGATGCCGAAGAACGCGGCGTCGAACGCGTCGACGTCGTCGAGCAGGGCAGCCCACCGGCTGCAGGTCGTGCCGGGCACCGTCGGGTCCGGGTCGTAGCACTGTGCGGCGTCCCAGCGTTCGGCGGGGATCTCGGTGATCCCGCAGCGCCCCGCGAGCAGGTTCTCCCAGTACGCGTCGAGCGTGGGAGCGCCCGGGAAGCGTCCGGCCATCCCGATGACCGCGATGTCGGTGTCCCGGTGGGGAGCCGGCACACCCGCGGCCGTGGCGCCGCTCGCCGGCGTCGCTGCGCCGGCGTCCCGACGATGCTCCGTCCGGCCCGGGTCGTGGGTGGGCCGCCCCGGCCGGGCGGACTCCGCCGCGGTACGCGTCTCCGCGTCCGGGGCCGGCTCCGTTCCTCCGGTGGCCACGCCGGGCGGCTGTTGCCGCGCGTCGTCGTCGGCCTTCGCGGCGTGAACGGCTCGGGGGTCCGCACCGGGGCGCGTGTCGTGGGTGGGGCCGAGCGTCAGCACGTGGTCGGTGAGGCGCTCCACCGTCGGGTGGTCGTAGACGGTCACGGAGTCCAGCTCCACGCCGAAGCGTCCACCGATCTCCTGGCGGACCACCTCCGCCGCGATCGAGTCGACGCCGAGGTCGCTGAACGGCTCGGTGAGGTCGATCTCCTCCGGAGAGACCCGCAGTTCGGCGCAGAGCGCCTCCACGATCGCCTGCCGCACCACGGCACGGTCCACGGTGGGCCGCCCGGCCGGCGCGGGCTGCGCGGCTCCGGCCGGGTCCACCGGCCCCGCGCCGTGTGCCGCGGGCGCGGCAGACGGGCCCGTCTCGGCGACCACGGGTTCCACCTCGTCCTCCGTCCTCTCGTCCGCTGCCGGCCGCTCGCCGGCCGCCGTCCGGTCCTCCGCCGTTTCCTCGGGCCCCGCGCTTCCCCCGGCCTCCGCGCTCTCCGCGCTCGCCGCGACCTCAGCCGCCTCCTCACCGGCCGTCCTCCCGTCCTGCGTGCGCCTTCTGGCCCACTCGCCGGGCCAGTGACGCTCCAGGGCGAAGGGGTAGTTGGGCAGCAGCGGGACCTTGCGCAGGCCGTCGGCCTCCGTGGGCAGCCCGCGGGCGGCCCAGTAGCCGGCCGTGTCCGCGAGGGCGGACCGGTCCGGGCCCTCCCCCGCGACCCACTCGGCGGCCGTCCGGGCGAGGCCCTCCAGGCCCGCCTGCTCCGGGGCGATGCCCGCGTAGGTCCAGAAGTCCCCGTCGGCCGGGGGCTTGCCCGTCGCGTAGCGGTGCAGCGCGGACCGCAGGCCCGCCAGGTCCCCGGTGATCACGGCCAGCCGTACGGCCATGGCGGTGCGGCCGGTGCGGGAGGTGTGGGCCAGGTCGGCGAGCGAGGGCCGCGGAGCGTCGTCGTCGGTGCCGATGAGGGCGTCCAGGTGGTCCACCCATCGGCCGGCGTACGCGCGCAGCGCCGTCTCGTCCCGGGCGGAGAGCACGAACAGCTGCTCTCCCGGTGGCGCGGCCGGCGCCTCGGGACGGGCGGGTCCCTCCGCCAGCACCAGGTGGACGTTGCTGCCGCCCGCCCCGAAGGAGCTGACGCCGGAGGTCCTGGGGGCGCCGTCGGCACGCGGCGGCCAGGGGGCGGCCTCGCGCTGGACCCGCACGGGCGCGTGCTCGAAGTCGATGTGCGGGTTGGTCTCGTCCGCGTGCAGCGTCGGTGCCAGGCGCCGGTGGTGGAGCTGGAGGAGCACCTTGGTCACCGCGGCGATCCCGGCGGCGCTCTCCAGGTGCCCGATCGCGGACTTCACCGACCCGATCGCACACCGGTGCGCCCCGGCTCCGGCGAACGCCTGCCGCAGTCCCTCGACCTCGATCGGGTCGCCCAGCGAGGTGCCGGTCCCGTGCGCCTCCAGGTAGTCGATCCGCTCCGGCCCCACACCCGCGTCGCGCAGCGCGGCCCGCACGGCCCGCGCCTGTCCGGCGGGGCTCGGCACGGTGAAGCCGCTGGTGCGCCCGGTGTGGTTGACGGCGCTGCCCCTGATGACCGCGTACACGTGGTCGCCGTCCCGCAGGGCCTGCCGCAGCGGCTTGAGCAGGACCGCGCCGACGCCCTCGCCGGGGACGTATCCGGTGCCGCCCCGGCCGAAGGCCCGGCAGCGCCCGTCGTCGGAGAGGAACCGGCCCTGCGCGAGCTGAAGGTACTTCTGCGGGTGGACGATGAGGTTGACCCCGCCGGCCAGCGCCGCCTCGCACTCGCCCGCGCGGATGCTGCGTACGGCCAGGTGGAGCGCGGTGAGGGACGACGAGCAGGCGGTGTCCAGGGCCATGCTGGGTCCGCGCAGGTCGAAGGTGTACGAGACCCGGTTGGCCACGGCCGAGTGCGCCGCCATCGGGGCGACGCCGTCGTCGGCGGAGTCGACCAGCTGGTAGTGGTTCCACATCACGCCGACGAACACGCCCACGGCGCGTCCGGCGAGCGTGCCGGGCGGATGGCCGGCGTCCTCCAGCGTGTGCCAGGCGGTCATCAGGAACAGCCGCTCCTGCGGATCCATCCGTTCGGCGTCCCGCCGTGAGATCCCGAAGAAGTCGCGGTCGAACCGGTCGTAGGCGTCGACGAAGCCGCCCCACCGCCCGTAGGTGCGGCCGGGCGTGCCGCGCTCGGCCGCGTAGTAGGTGTCATGCGGCCAGCGCTGCGGGGGGATCTCGGTGATGCAGTCCCGGCCGCGGACGAGGTTGCGCCACAGCTCGTTCACGTCGGTCGCCTGCGGGTACCGCCCGGCGACTCCCACGATGGCGATGTCGTCGGGAGCGGGACCGTCCGCGGGGCCGCCGTCCCGGCCGTCGTCGCCGACCCGGGCGGTCGCCGGGGTCGCCTGCGGGGCTCCGGCGCCGTGAGCGGGCATCGGCCCGGAGGCGTCCTCGTCGCGCGGATCGCCGCCCGCGGCGGGCAGCAGCCGCTCCACGCGGCCGGCGTCGCCGTGGAGCACCGTCGTGACGACGGCGGCGCCCGTCCCGACGTCGGTGAGGACGCGCAGGGCCTCGTCGGTGGACAGGGGGGCGAGCCCGGTCGCGGAGCGGGTCCGCGCCAGGGCCCGCGCGTCCACGCGCATCCCGCCCTCGGCCCAGTAGGGCCAGGCCACGGCGAGGGTGCGGCCGGGCCTGTCGGTGCGGGCGGCGCGCAGTCGCGCGAACTGTTCCTGCCAGGCGTTGGCGTAGGCGTAGTCGCTCTGCCCGGGGTTGGCGACGGCCGCCGACAGGGACGAGAAGAGCACGAAGAGGTCGAGGTCGTCCCCGGCCGTGGCCGCGTCCAGCCGGACGGTACCGGTGGTCTTGGCCGCCAGTACGGCCTCCGCGTCACCGGGCTCCTTGCGGAAGTACGCGGCGTCCCGCACCGTACCGGCGCAGTGGAACACGCCGGTCAGGGCGCCGAAGCGGCGGCGGGCCCCGGCCAGGGCGGCGGTCAGTTCCCCTTCGTCGGTGATGTCGGCCCGCAGGTGCAGAACCTCGGCTCCGTGGGCTTTCCACTCGGCGAACCGTGCGGCGGTCTCCGGCGGGAGGGCGCTCCTGCCGAGGAGCACCAGCTTCGCCGCCCACGCACGGGCGAGGAACTCGGCGAGTCGCAGGCCGATTCCGCCGGTGCCGCCCGCGACGACGTACGTTCCGCCGCGCCTGAGCGGCAGGCCGCCCGGTCCGCGGACGTACGGGGCGTAGGCGCGGCGGGCCCAGCCGCTGCCGGGGACGCAGCGCAGCTCGTCCGGGACGGCGGCGGGTCCGGCGGGGTCGGGTCCGGCGCTGTCGGGCCCGGTCAGCCGGGCCAGGGCCGAGGCGACGGCGTCCGTGTCGGCGGGGTCCGCGTCGACCTCGACGCGGAGGCAGCGCAGCACCGGCG
>NZ_JAPSKQ010000067.1:24717-32186 GCF_031181555.1 Streptomyces sp.
GCGGCGCCCGCACCGTCCCTCGCGGCGCCCGCACCGTCCGTCGCGGCGGACGGGCCGTACTCGTGCTCCCGCGTCCCCCCGGCCGCCCCCGCCTCCGCGGGCCCCTCCGCTCCGGTGGCCGGACCGTCCCCGTCCACGTCGAGCAGCCGGGTGACCAACCCGCTGTGCCGGATGCGCTTGCAGCTCAGCCGGCGGAACTCGGCCACAAGGGCGCCGGCTCCGTCATGGATCGCGCAGTCGCTGTGCACGAGGTCGCCCGAGGGGGCGTACTCCTCGGCGTGCGGTACCGACACGTACACGCGCCCCCGCAGCGGCCGCGGAGCGCGGAAGGACTCGATGAAGACCGGGATGAACGGCTCGCCGGGGGACGGTCGTTGGGCGAAGGCCACCAGGGAGGCCGCGTCCAGGGCGCCGGGGTGCAGGTGGAAGCGGTCCAGCAGGCCGGCCTCGTCCCGCTCCAGTTCGATGTCGGCCAGCAGGCCCGCACCGCGGTGGACACCCCGGTACAGCGTGCCCCGGCAGCGCATCGGGGGCCCGTGCTCGATGCGCTCCTCACGGGCGCGGGCGTACAGCTCCGCCATGTCGCCGCGGGCGGTCGCGGCCCTCTTCAGCGCGTCCGCGTCGAGCACGGGTTCGGGCTCGTCGGTGGTGGTGAGCCGCGCCGAGAAGTTCCGCGCCCAGCCGGTGACGGGCGTGCCGTCGCGCAGGGCACGGCTCTCACCGACGACCTCGCGTGCGCCACCGGTCTCCGGAGCGACGGTCAGCCGTATCTCCCGGTCGATCCCCTCGGCCGTCGCCACCACCTCGGTGAACAGCACGTCGCGCAGGACCGCTGTCGTCCGGTCCACGCCTTGTGCCGCGAGCACCCGGAAGACGATGTCGAGGAAGGTGACTCCGGGCAGCACCGAGACTCCGTGCACCCGGTGGTTGCGCATGACGAAGTCGGTGTGGCGCAGGAGCAGCCGGCACCGGATCGTGCGGTCGGGCATGGTGGGGTCCTCTTTCGCTTTCTCTCCGCGCTCAGGAGCCGGAGCCGGCGCGGCGGGCCGCCTCGGCGCGCAGGGCCGCACGGTCCGTCTTGCCGTTGCGGTTGAGCGGTGCCTCGGGCAGCACCCACAGGTGGCGGGGGAGCATGTAGGCGGGCAGCAGGCCGGCGAGGCGGGTCTGCACGTCGGCGGAGTCGGGCGGCGCCCCGATGAGGAACGCGGCGAGCTCGGTTCCCCGCGCGGTGTCGACGGTGCAGACCGCGGCGTCCCGTCCCGGGACCGCGCGGCGCAACGCCTCCTCGACCTCGGCGAGTTCGACGCGGTAGCCCTGGATCTTCACCTGGGAGTCGTCACGGCCCAGGTGCACCAGGCCCGCCTTGCCGTCGAGGAGGCAGCGGTCGCCCGTGCGGTACCAGCGGCGCCCGCGCAGCTCGACGAAGCGGCCGCG
The DNA here is from genome assembly GCF_031181555.1 of Streptomyces sp. GTDB lineage: Bacteria > Actinomycetota > Actinomycetes > Streptomycetales > Streptomycetaceae > Streptomyces > Streptomyces fimbriatus. The sequence goes on from NZ_JAPSKQ010000067.1 coordinate 26,152, forward strand.
GTCGTTGGCGGGGTCCAGGTATCCGCCGAACATCTGGGGCCCGGTCATGCACAGTTCTCCGGTGTCGTCGGCGGGCCGTCCGTCCGGGCCGAGCAGGACGAAGTCCATTCCGTCGAGGGGCACGCCGATGGGCACGGTCGGTGTGGACCAGTCGGGCTCGTCATCGATGTGCCAGCGGTAGGCGGTGCAGGCGATGGTGAGTTCGGTGGGGCCGTAGATGTTGTCGAGGACGGCGCCGGGGGCGGCGGTGCGCACCGTGCGGGCGACGGTGACGGGGAGGGGTTCGCCGCAGAACACGGCGTAGCGCAGCCGGGACAGGCCCCCGGGGTGCAGGCCGGAGCGGCCGGCGGCCGCGATCAGGCTCGGCGTGCTGTGCCAGAACGTCAGCCGGTGTGTGCGCACGCACCGTTCGGGGCTGAGGGCCTGGAGCCGGGTGAGCGCGCAGAGGCAGGCGCCGGTGCCCCAGGCGAGGAAGAGGTCGAGCACGGCGAGGTCGAAGGTCAACTCGTAGATCTGGCTGCACCGGTCGCCCGGCCCGACGTCGTAGCGGGGCAGCGCGGCGGTGAGGAAGGCGCTGACGTTGCGGTGGGTGATGGGCACGCCCTTGGGACGGCCGGTGGATCCGGAGGTGAACAGGATGTAGGCCAGGTCCCCCGGCTCCCGGCCGGCCGGTCCGCGGAAGGCGGCGGCACCCGGGGGGTCGGGCCTGGTCAGCACGCGTACGCCGGGGCCCGGGGCGAACGCGCGCGCCTCGCCGGTGACGAGCGCGTCGATGCCCGCGGCGTCCGCGACGGCCGCGTTGCGCTCGGCGGGGACGTCGGCGCCGAGCGGCACGACGGCCGCCCCGGCGTAGAGGATCCCGAGGAACGCCGCGTAGGTGTCGGCGTTCTTGCCCGCGAGCAGGCCGACGCGGCGCGGCCGGTGCCCGTCCGCGGTCAGGGCCGCCGCCCAGGCTCGGGCCCGCAGGTCCAGCTCGGTGTAGTCCAGGAGGTCGGCGCCGGCCCGCAGGGCGGGACCGTGCGGGTTGGCGGCCAGGCCGTCACGGAACCAGTCGTCGAGCAGCCGGTCCGTCATGTGGTCACTTCCAGTCGGGTCAGCAGGGCCCTGACGGCCCCCGGCGTACGGAAGTTGGCGGGGACGAGTTCCTCGTCGGGCACCGTGCAGCCGAAGGCGTCCTCCAGGGCCGCGATCAGCCCGACGGTGCCGACGGAGTCCAGTCCGTAGGCGGCGAGCGGCAGGTCGGCCGTGAGCACCAGGCCGTCGGGTGCGGTCGGCAGCGCGGCCCGTATGAGGGCGTCGAGTCGGTCGTCGATGGTGTCGGACACGTCCAGTCGGATCCTTCCCCCCGTCGTGGCCCGGTGCGGTGAGGGGTCCTGTCGTCGCCCTCCCGCCGTCCGCCCGAGAACGGGACCACGGTGTGGGTGCGTGCGGTCCCGGGTGCGGGCCACGCCCGGCCCGAAGAGTTCCGGCGGGTGCCTGTCGGACGCGACGTCGCGGAACGGGCGAGAGGTGGGCAGGGCCGGGCGCCCGGGCCCCGGTCGAGTGAACCTCAGCGCAGGACGGTAGGCGGGCGGTCGGGCCGTCGCCGCTCACTTTTGAGCAGACGCCCAGGTGGCGGGTTGAGAGCCTGAGCGGCATGGTGAGCGATCTGGTGGTGGGCGGTTCGGACGTCCGCCTGGCCGCGCGGATCGCCGCGCACGGCCTGGCCCGGGGCGACCGGGTGACTCTGCTGGACCGGAACGGCGGCGGCCCGTCGCGGGATCTCCTGCGGCGAGCCGTGGAGTCGGTGGCCGCCGCCCACGGAACGGATGCCGGGGCGGACCGCCTGCGCGTGTGCCCCGCCGAGGGCCTGCCGGGGAGCGTTCCGCCGGGCGCGGTGGCCTGGCTGGTGACCGGCGGCGCCGGTCCCGCTCCGGTCCTTGACGCTCGCCGGGACGCGGAGCTGGTGCGCGCGGTGCTGCCCGCGCTGTCCCGGGCGGGGGCCGGCGAGGTCGTCCTGGTCGGTGCCGCGGAGGCCGCGGTGCCGATGCCGCTCCCGTCCCTCGCCGGGCGGGAGGGAACGGTGAGCGTGCCGCCCGCAGCCGCCGCGGTCGCGGAGGTGGTGGCCGCCATGGAACGGGCGGCCGCCGGGGAGTGCGCGCGCCTGGGCCTGCCCCTGCGGGTGCTGCGGGTGGCCTGCCCCGTCGCGGCGGACGGGCGGACGCCGGGTGCGCCGGCGGGACTGCACCGGCTGCTGGCCGCGGTGGAGGAGACGGTCACGGAGGTGCGGGCCCGGGCACCCGGCTGGTTCGAGCGTGAGCCACTGCGGCTCCTCGCACCGCCCGGTGCGGCCCTGCCGCTGCTGCCCGCCGAGGACGCCGCACGCCTGCTGTTCGCGCTGACCGAGTCGGCGGTGACCGCGGGCCGCGTGTGCCGCCTGTCGTCCCCGCACGCCACGCCTCTCGCCGAGCTGTGCGACCGGATCTCCGACGTGTACGGCATCCGCCTGACCGCCGTCACCGCTTCCGGCGAACTCAACGCCGTGGACCGGTTGTTGTGCCGGCGGTCGACCGGCGTACTGGAGGGCGGTGCCCGACCGGACGATGTCCTGGACGCGTGCGACGTGCTGGGGCCCGGTGCGGAGGTCGCCGCTCTGCGCCCGCCGGCGCAACGGGGACTGCTGCGGGCGGTCCGCGGGGGACAGACGGCCGCGCGGGAGGAGCGGTCCCGCGGGAGAGCCGTCTTCGTCCGAACGCTCGGCACGGGCACGGTCCCCGCCCGGGACGGGAAGCGAACGGTCGTGTACCGCACCGCCGGGCCGCCTCCCGGCGGCACCGACGCGCTCCCGGTGGTGTTCGTCGGGGCGCTGGGACAGGGCCCCGGCTTCTGGTATCCGCTGATGGAGCGGCTGGCGGCGCAAAGACGGGTCCTGCTGGTCCAGCCGTCCGAGCCGATGGGAGCACCGGAGACGGCCGCCGTGCTGGAGCGCGAGGGCGTCGGCCCGGCCCACCTGGTGGGCTGGTGCACCGGGCCCAAGGAGGCCGTGGCCCTGGCGCGTGCGCATCCGAAGCGGGTGGCGTCGCTGGCCTTCCTCAGTGGATCGTTCCGTGTGGCGGGGCGCGAGGACGGCCTCGACACGGAGTACGAACGCAGCCTGCACACGCTGTGCCGCACGGTGCACGCCCGGCCCGCCGCCGCCGGGCGTCTGCTGCGGCTGTTCGGGCAGCCGGAGCCCGCGCCCGAGTCCGCCGGGGGCGTGCTCGCCGCCACTCACCGCGACCTGCGCGAGCTGGTGCGGGCACCGTTCCGCGACGAGGACGCCCTGGTCCGCTACGCCGCCGCGATGCTCGGGTTCTGGGCCGACGACAGCGCCGACCGCGCACCGGAGGTGTCCGTGCCGGTGCTCGCGCTGGGCGCGGAGTACGACCGGGTGGTGTCCCGCACCCGGCTGCGCGCCGCCACCGCCCGGTTCCCGCGGGGCCACTACGCGGAGTTCACCGGGGCCACGCACCAGTTCCTGTACGACCGGGCCGCGTTGCTGGCGGAGGTGCTGGAGGGATTCTGGCGGGATCCGGCGGACCGTACACCGCCGGCGGACGAGGTCGTCACGGGGACGGCCGGAGAGGAACCGAGGTGAGCACCCCCAAGTCGTTCGAGCGGGTGGCGCGCGACTACGACACCCTGCGGGGCGGCATGGACCGCGGGCGCCAGTCCGCCGGTGCCGTCGCCCCCCACCTGGTGCCCGGCGGGCCGACCCTGGAGGTCGGCGTCGGCACCGGGGCCGTGGCGGCCGGACTTCTGGAGCTGGGTCACACCGTCTTCGGCGTGGACGTCTCCCCCTCGATGCTGCGGCAGGCCGGTGAGCGCATCGGCGGCCGACTGGCGTGCGCCGACGCCCGTGCGCTGCCCTGCCGGGACGGCGCCTTCGCCAACGTGGTCTGCGTCCACGTGCTGCACCTGGTCGGCGACATGGGGGCCGCGCTCGCCGAGGCGCGACGGGTGCTTCGTGAGGGCGGCCGGCTGGTCGCGGTGCACGGCGACCCGTTCGCCGACGACGACCCGATGGTGGCGGCCCTGGAGCGGCTGGCCCCGCTGCGGCCGGAGCGTCCGGACGCCCCCGGGCGGCTGGTCGAGGCGGCGGCAGCGGTGGGGCTGCGCGCCGTCGAGCAGGGGCCCGACGCGGCGTACGTGCAGGCGACCAGCCCGGAGCGGCTGGCGACCAGCCTCGAGAAGCGGGTGCCTCCCTACCTGTGGGACGTGACCGACGACGACTGGCAGCGGCTGGTAGTGCCCGTGATCGACGCGCTCCGGGCGCTCCCGGAGCCGGAACGGCCCCGGGAGCAGGTCTGGCGCTCCTGGCTGACGGTGCTGCGCAAGTGACGGAGCGGGGACGCGGCGGGGTCCGGTCCGCGGCGGAGTCGCGGACCGGCCTCAGCAGGGGATGACCTCGAAGGCGATGGCGGGACGGCCGCCGAACCGCTCTCCGGTCTGCGCGGCCAGGGCGGTGAGCGGACCGCGTACGTCGCTCACCGGGGGCCGCAGCCCGTCCAGGTAGGCGCGGTGCGCCTCCAGCGAGGCGACGGCCTGGTCCAGCGAGCCGGAGACGTCCACGGCGTGGGTGGGGTGCGGGGAGTTGGCGACGGCCAGGTGGCGGACGCCGCTCCAGGGTTCTTCGTCGAGGTCGGGGAAGATCCACCGGTTGGCGGCGTCGGCGACGGCGTCGAGCGCCGCACGGCCGAGGTTGCGGTGGTCGGGGGAATTCCATCGGCCGCTGCTGAAACGGTCATGGAAATTGAAAGTGATCAGCAATTCCGGCCGGTGCCGGCGAATGGCCTCGGCGATCGCGCGGCGCAGCGGAGTGCCGTATTCGATGGTGCCGTCGGAGAGATCCAGGAATTCGACCGAGGAGACGCCCACTATTTTCGCGCTCTCCCGTTGTTCGGCCTCGCGGACGGGTGCGGCCTCGGCCGGGGACATGCCGTCGATTCCGGCCTCTCCCCTGCTGGCCAGCACGTAGGTCACGGTCTTCCCGGCCTTGGTCCAGGCGGCCACGGCGCCGGCCGCGCCGAACTCGATGTCGTCGGGGTGAGCCACCACCGCCAGGGCGGTGTTCCAGTCGTCCGGAAACGGTTTCAATTCCTCACTCATGCAGGGAAGTTAGCATGCGGCCAGTCCCCGCCAATGCTCAAAATTGCACAGCAGCCGGCGCCGGTGAAGCGTGAACATGGCCGGTGCGCGCGGTATTCCGCCGCGTCGTGCCGAGAGATGTGCGAAGGAGACCCATGAGCAGGACGGCAACCGGCGTGATGAAGTGGGAGCCCTGGAAGCCGCGCCCCTTCGCCGCCCAGGAGGAGGCCATGATGCTCTTCCACGGCCAGGTGGTGAACCACTACTCCGGTGACCTGACGGCGACCAGCACCCAGGAGTGCCTCATCCTCGGGCACCGCGACGGGACCAGCCCCTTCTACGGGCTGGAGCGGGTCGTCGGTGAGCTGGAAGGCCGCACGGGCAGCTTCGTCCTCGAGGTCAAGGGCGTGGTGCGTCCCGGGACCGCCGAGGCGACGATGACCGTCGTCCCCGGCTCGGGCACGGCACAGCTGGCCGGTTTGGAGGGCGAGGGCACGTACAAGAGCGATAACGTCGGTCCGGACGGACACAGTTCGTTCGTCCTGAACTACGTGTTGCCGACCGACTGAGTTCTCGGTCACAGGAGAGGGAAGAAGCATGGAGACCGTCGGCGCTCTCGCCGCCATCTCGCTCGACTGCAGGGACCCCAAGGCGCTCGCGGAGTTCTACGGGAAGCTCACCGGGTGGAAAGAGATCTTCAGCAGCGAGAACAACACCTACCTGATGGGCGACTCCTCCGTGCGGCTGGGCTTCCAGCGGGTCGCCGACCACACCCCGCCGAGCTGGCCGGACGCGGGCAAGCAGTTCCACCTCGACTTCAGCGTCCCGGATCTGGACGCGGCGGAGAAGCAGGTGCTGGAACTGGGCGCCACCAAGCCGGAGTTCCAGCCGGGCGGCGACAAGTGGCGGGTCTACCAGGATCCGGCCGG
>NZ_JAPSKQ010000241.1 GCF_031181555.1 Streptomyces sp.
TGCTCAGCCAGGCGTTCGGGTGGTCGGGGCTGCTGTGGGCCTGGGGCACGGTCATGTTCGGCCTGCTGCTGTCGGGGCCGCGCCCGGCCCGGCTGCCGGTCTCCCGGCAGGTCCTGGAACGCTGGCACCGCACCACTAGCCTGACCAGCATGGCCCTGATGTTCGCGCACACCCTGATGTTCGCGGCCGAACACGTCCGCTACGAGCCCCAGTTGGCGTGGGCCGAACGGCTGTGGGCGGGCTGTGGCTGCTGCAACTTCCCGTCGCCGTTCTGCTGTTGCTCCGCCTGCTGCGGCCCGCCCGGCGGGCCGAGCGACTGGGCGCACTCAGGCGGCGCGAGGGCGCGTGGCTACCGGGCTGGGCGGTGCGGGCCGCCGGCCGGGTGGTCGCCGGGGCGGTCGTGGTGGGTCTGCTCGTCGTGGTGGCGTCCGGCCGTGACGGCGGCCGGGAACGCCCGGCCGAGCCGCGACCCGAGAGCCAGGAGACTCATGTCGTCGCCTCCTCGAAGGCCACCGGGGCGGATCTCCCCTCGCCGGAGGACATCGCCGCCTGGGTCCGGGCGGGCGGCCCCGGCGTCGCGCCCCGTCCGGAGATCCTCGGCCTGCACCCCTTCACTCCGCCGCGCCGCCGCACGGCTTCCTGGGCACCGGCGAGCGCTACGGCTTACAGGGGGAGCGGAGCGACGCCGCGGGCGGGATGGCGCGGGCCGAGGAAGACGACGATGCCCTTGCCGTCGGGGGACGGAAGGGTGGCCTGGGTCCAGCCCTGGCGGTGGTAGAAGGCCATCGCCCCGGGCGCCTGGACGGAGGTGAGCAGCCAGGAGCGGCCTTCGGGGGCGTCCTCGGTGACCGCCTCCAGCAGGCGCCCGGCGAGCCCGCTGCCCTGCGCGCCCGGCCGGACGGCGAGTTCGTCCACCTCGAAGGCTCCGCACAGCCAGTCGTCCGTCCGCCGGGCGCCGAGACTTACGGCGGCCTGCGGATAGCAACGGTCCGTGGGGAAGGGCGGAAGAGTGGTCCACCCGCTGGCGAAACCGGGCACGTCACGGCCGACGAAGGCGAGGGCTGCGGTGAAACCGGGGCGCTGCGCGTCGCGGGGGAGGCGCTCGGCGAACTCGGCCGCCTTCTCCTCGTCCTCGTTCCAAGGCGGTGCGCAGAAGGCGTCGACGTAGACCGAGCGCAGCGCGTCGGTGTGGGCGAGGACCTCCTGGCCGCGCAACACGCGCACGACGGGAACAGGTGGAGCGTTCACACGACTCTCCTCGTCCTGCAATCTGGCCCTTATTGCAATCAGTATGCAATAAGGGCCAGGCGGTCCCGCAAGGGGCTTCACCAGCGGCGTGAGGTCAGGAGTCCACGGCGGGGCGGCCTCCACGCCTCCGGTGCAGCAGCCCCAGCAGGGCGTCGAGGACCAGGAAGGCCAGCAGGGACCAGCCCAGCAGGGGGAAGGCCCAGCCGACGGTGATGATCAGCGGCACGGCCGCCGCCAGAGCGGACCACGGCAGCTGCCGCCACGCGCCGCGGGCGGGAGCGCGGCCCATCGGGGCGCGGCGGTCCCCACGGGTGGGCCGGCGCAGCCACCACATGCGGTAACCGAGCACGATGCCGACGGTTAGGCCGAGCGCGATCACCGCGAGGACGATCTGGTTCGCGAGACCGAACAGGGTGCCCATGTGGGCGCGCACCCCGAGGGTGCTGAGCTTGGCGAGCACCGGATGGTCCCCCCAGTCGACCCGCGCGGTGATCTCGCCGCTGTGCGGGTCCACGGCCGTCTGGTCCAGGCGGACGGGCCACAGTCCGTCGGTCTGGGCGACCGTCCAGGCGCTCTTGTCGTCCGCGGGCGTGCTGATCTCCACCGGGCCGTCGAGCCCCGCGGCACGGGCCTCCTCCAGGACCTGGTCCACGGTGAGCCCGGTCGGCAAGCCGCCCGGCGGGGCGGCTTCGTGCCCGCCGGAGTGGTCGTGCCCGGACGTGCCCTTCGAGCCGCCGGAGAGGGAGGTGTCCAGCTCAGGCGCGTAAGCGCTCAGAGAGGTGCGCAGGTCGGTGAAGCGCTCACCGGCGTAAGTCGACCAGGTCAGCCCGGTGGCGCTGAGGACCAGCAGGCCGGCCGAGACCCACACCCCGGTGACCGCGTGCAGACTGCGGCTGCGGCGCACACCCCGCGCCCCGCGCTCGGGCAGCACGGTGTTGTGCTTCGATCCGCCCGCGTAGGCGCGGCGGCGTCCGAACCACAGCAGCAGACCGCCCAGCACCAGCACCCACAGCCAGCTCGCGGCGAGTTCGGAGTACAGCCGTCCCGTCTCCCCGAGGTGGAGATGGCGGTGCAGGTCGTCCAGCCAGGTCGCCAGGGGCGTCGAACCGAACCACGTGGTCAGGGCGCCGCGCACCTCGCCGGTGTAGGGATCGACGTAGACGGTGCGCTGCTTGTCCTGCTCGGCGAGCTCGGGCACGGACAGCACGACCTTGGTGGTGTGGTCCGGCGCCTCGGCCGGGACGACCGTGGCGATGCTGCCCTCGGGATGGGCCTTGCGGGCGGCCGCTATCTGTTCAGTGAGCGGTTTCGCCGTGTCACCCACCTTCTCCACCCGCAACTGCTCGCTGTAGACGAGCTGGTCGAGCTGCGGTACGGCCGTGTACGCCAGCCCGGTCAGCGCGGCGACGAGCAGGAAGGGGGCGACCAGGACGCCGGCGTAGAAGTGCAGCCGGGTCAGCAGAGGCCACCAGCCGGAACGGGTGCGGCGGTCCGCGGTGCCGCCACCGCTTTTCGCCGGTGCGGTTGGAGTCCCGTCGGGGGAGGTGTCGGAGGTGGTGCTCATGAGCGGATTCAGCTCCTGAAGTCATGCCGGCCCGCACAAGGGCCGGAGTTCTGTTCACTGCCGGAAGGGCACGCGCCGCGCACGGTCGGCGCCGCGGGGAGCGGGCAGCACGGACCGACATGTGGCGTACGCGTGACAGCCGCCGCGTGCGGCCGGGTGGTCCCGGGACACGGGCGGGGGGAACACCGGCCGGGCGAGAGGCTGTCGGCGCCCTCGGTTTCGGCCGGATCAGTGGGTGAACAGAACGGGGGGCCCGCGCCGGGCGAGCGCGTGCCTCAGCACCCGGGTGCGCAACGACGCCTCGCGCTCCGCCCGGAAGCCCGGCGGGACGCGGCGGTGCGAGAGCTCCGCCCGGTACCGCGACCACCGCCGCAGCAGGACCAGGGCGTGCAGGACCGCGGACAGGGGCGCGCCCAGCACGCGGCCGAGCCGCCACACCAGGGCTTCTCCCTGGCGCAGCCACCAGGCGGCGCCGAGCGCGGCGGCCAGGTGCGCGAGCAGCATGAGCGGGCTGAGGTGGGCGGAGGCCATGGCCATGCCGACCGGTTCCGCCCCTGTCTCGGCGGCTCCTGTCACGACCCCGGAGCCGTGATGCCCCGCATGCAGCATGTGCCCCATATGTGCATCCGGTTCGCCGCGCCGTCCTTGCTGCGCGGAGGCGGAGGCGGAGGCGGGAGAGGGGACATGGGGGTGAGCGGGGCCGACGAGCGCGAACAGCAGGTGCAGCACTCCTTGCGTGACCGCGACCGCGCCTGCGATCTGGCCGAGGGTGCGCTCACGGCCGGCGAGGCGACCCACCGTGACGGCGACCGCCGTGCCACCGAGGGCGAGCAGAGTCAGAGGGGGGCGATGCCCACCGGCCAGGGCGTGACCGGTGGCCGCCAGCAGCACACACACCAGGCTGAACACCACCACCCGCGCAGCGCGGAGCAGGCCACGGTCGGCCATCACTTCTCCTCGCGCTCGTCGGGCGGCTCACACCTCTCGCGCACTCACTACGTGCGCGGGGCCGTCATCGTTCAATCGCCCACGGTATGGGCGGGGGGCGTGCGCGGCGGGGCCGCCAGAGCCTACCGCGGCTGAAATCGTCCGCACCAGTGGCCGGTGGGCCGGGACGCTCAACACCTCCCGGCCCACCGGAACCCCGCGTCAGGAGGTGGGCAGTTCGCCGCGGGCGGTGCGGGCCGCAGCGACCAGGTTCTCCGGGGAGGCGCGGGTCTCGAGCCAGCCGCGGGTCTTCAAACCGCAGTCGGGGTTGCCCCACAGCCGTTCGGCAGGAATCGTCTTGAGGCCGGTGCGCAGCAGTGCGGAGGCTTCCTCGGGGCACTGCCACGTTGGCTGACCGGATGGGGTGATCTTCTGGCCGGTCATGCTGGGAGGGGCCGTCCGTGGACAGCGCGCCGCCGTCGTACAAGGAGCACCGGTACCCGGTCGAGATCATCGCGCACCGTGTGTGGCTGTACCACCGCTTCCCGCTGTCGTTCCGCGAGGCCGAGGAACTGGTGCTCGAGCGGGGCGTGCTCGTCCCCTGTGAGACAGTCCGCCGTCGGTGCGCCAAGTTCGGGCAGGTCCATGCCGGCGCGCTGCGCCGTCGGCGGCCCCGGCCCGGGGACGAACGGCACCTGGACGAGGTCTTCGTCAAGATCAACGGAGAACGGGAGTACCTGTGGCGGGCCGTCGACGCCGACGGCACCGTCCTGGACGTCCTCGTACAGTCCCGTCGGGACAAGGCCGCGGCCCAGCGCTTCTTCCGCCACCTGCTGAAGAAGACCCGCGCGGTGCCACGAGTGATCGTCCCGGACGAGCTCAGCTCCTACGGCGCGGCCCACCGCGAGGTCATGCCCTTTCGTCGAGCACCGCTCGCACAAGGGCCTGAACAACCGGGCGGAGAACAGCCACCAGCCCACCCGGCAGCGTGAACGGGCGGGTGAAAGGCTTCCGCAGCGTCGGCGGATCCCAGCGGTTCCTGGCCGCGTTCAGCGGCATCTCCCCCCACTTCCGGCCCCGTCGCCACCTGATGACCGCCCCCGGCCACCGAGCCGAGACGACCAACCGCTTCGCCATCCGGGACCAGATCACCCGCACCGCCGACCGGCTCACCGCAGTCTGAATACACACTCGGACCGCGCGGCCACCGCGCCCTGGCACCTCATCAGACAGTCACGCACTCAACAACGTGACAACGCCATGGTTGGGCGTTGTCGGCGATGTTTGGTGGCCGTTCGGTTTTTCAACGGAGGTCGAGTGGCTGTTGGCGCCAGTTCTACGAGGCCGGAGAGCGAGAGCCGCTTTGCCTGCCGCAGTAGTGTGGGGCCGCATGACGGCTCTCGAGACCGACAGCACCGTAGACCTGGTTCCTGGCATGCCGCAGGAGCGGCACAGTCCTCGGGGAGAAGTGCTGTGACCGCAGTGGTGAGCGTGCGGCCGCCGGAGAACGGTCTCCTGGTCGAGCGGATCGTGTCGCTGGGGCGGCGGGAGGTCGTCTTCCGGGCGGACGAGGCCGTCGCCGAGAAGCTCGATGCGCTGGTGGCGCGTCTTTCCGACGTCGGCGTCGATGCCGTCGAAGGCGGGGAGATCGACCTGGGGTGGGACAGCATCCGGTTCGACGATCGTGACGGTGTGCTGATCGCGACGACCAAGGACGGTCACGACACCCGGCGCACGCGTCGGCGCGACGACGTGACGCAGCTGCTGTGGACGCTGTCGGCGCGGGACCGGGTAGCGCGACTGGCGAGGTTGGAGGCGTCCACGCCGACCCACTGGCACGACTCGCTCTACATGACCGTCGACATCCTCAGGACTGATCGCGTGCTTGAGTGCCGACGCGTCGACATCGGCGCCTCCACGCAGTGGTTCATCGGCGGCGAACCGTTCGACGAGAAGCTGGTCGACCAGCTCGCGGGCGACATCGCCCGCTGCGTCGAATTGTTCAAGTTCCGGCCTGAGGCCGCCGCGGTGCTGGGGCTGCCCGTCGGATACGTCGGCGTCGTCGACAAGGAACACGGGGTCATCGAGGCGAGGGACCCAAAGGACGCTGTCGTCTTCTCCGAACGGTGACGGTCCACGAGACCGAGAGGATACGGGAGCACAGGTTGAAGGAAGGAAGGCCGCGCACGTGACGCAGAGACGAACCGATCGGACAACTCCCGATCAGCAGCGACTGATCGATGTGGGTGTGGGGTACTGGCGGCGGATGGTGCCGGCAGATGCGCCGCTGGGTGTGGAGATCCTTCCAGACGACGATGCCGTGGTGGTGTCGCACGCGGTGCGTGGCGGTGGCCGTATCTACGTGGCGGCGGACGAGTCGGTGCTCTTCGCGGGTTCGTCCGCGCCGCCGCATGAGGCGATCGAGGTGTTCCGTTCGGGGCGGCGGACGCCGTCTGAGCAGTTCCGTCCGCGTGACGGCCGGGCGTCGGCCGCTGCGGCAGAGGATCTCTTCGCGTTGGAGTCTCTTCCTCGGCTTGAGGAAAGGCTGTTCACTCTCGCCGAGTCCAGGGGCTACCGGCGGGATCTGCTGCCGCCCCGTCGAGGGGACCAGCTCATCCACTTCGGGGACTTCGAGGCGTGGTACGACATGGTCCGCGCTGATGACGGCTACGTGGTGCGCAAGACGGACCGAGGTGTGACACGGCTGCTCGGCACTGCGACGCATGTGGAGGATGCCGCGCGGCTCTTCGTCGTCGCGTGCAGCTTCCCGTTGCGCACGGACGGGCTGTCGGTGGCGGAACTGCGGACGCGGATTCCTTCGGGTGTGGACGTGGTCGGGTTGGACGGCGGCGTGTTCGTCATCGAGTGGACGGACGGCGAACAGCACCGTGTCACGGTTGAGGCGGACTATCGGGCGTATCCCTTCGCGGCGGCGATCGGCCGATCCCTCGACGCGATGCTGAGCACCAGCTCCACCCGCTGAGACCCCGCGGCTCCCGAAGCCCCATCCGGCTCCCGTCCGTCAGGGCCCGCGCGACACCGAGCTCAACCTCCGCTGCGACAGGTCGGCTCGTCTATCGGCCGAGGGCAAGGTTGTGCAGGTGGGCGATTCCGCTCATCGCCTGATGGACGCCGTCGCCCTTCAAGCGGCAATCGCGGAGGATCTTCCAGGTCTTCATGCGGGCGAAGGCGTGCTCGACGCGGGCGCGGACCTGGCGGCGAGAAGCGGTGTGCTCTTCCTTCCAGGCTGGCAGTTCGCTCTGTCCGCGCTCGCAGCGGTGTGGGATGACCAGGCCGGTGCCCCGGTAGCCGCCGTCGGCAATGACGGTGGTGCGGCCGACGGCGTCCTTGGCCCCGGACGGTGCCCACACCTTGCAGTCGTTGCGGTTGCCGGGCAACGGCCGGCCGACCACGGCGACGCGTCGGGTGACGGCGTCGATGACGATCTGGTGGTTGGTGGAGTAGCGGTAGTTCTTCGACCGCTCGGCCACCGTGTGGTCGCGGGTGGGAACCAGGGTTCCGTCCACGACGAGGACGGTGTTCGTACGGAATCGCCT
>NZ_JAPSKQ010000242.1 GCF_031181555.1 Streptomyces sp.
GTGCCCACCTTCCGTAACGTCCTCAACTGGCGGCGGTGAATATGCCGCTGCCGCCGTGGGGGAGCCTCGATTCGGGAGAGGACGGCGCCGGTATGGGCTGGGTTACCGACTGGAGTGCGCAGGCTGCCTGCCGCACTACCGATCCGGATGAACTGTTCGTTCAGGGAGCAGCGCAGAACAGGGCCAAGGCGGTGTGCACCGGATGTCCGGTACGCACCGAATGCCTGGCCGACGCGCTGGACAACCGCGTCGAGTTCGGTGTGTGGGGAGGCATGACGGAGCGCGAGCGCCGCGCACTGCTGCGCCGGCGGCCGACCGTGACCTCCTGGCGCAGGCTGCTGGAGACCGCGCGCACGGAGTACGAACGGGGGGCGGGTGTCGTGTCCCTCGACGACGACGAGGTGTACGAGAGCTACGCGGCGGTGAGCTGAGGACCCTCGGGGGGTCCTCGGTCCCGCCCGGTGCTCTCGCGCCGCGGTTTCTCTCGGTCGTACCGGCGTTGCGGCGTTCCGGTTCGCCCGGTGGATGCGTCAGGCGGTCGCCTCGGGCGTCCCGGGCAGCTCCGGCCGGTGGGCCGCGAGCCGGTCGCCGATGTCCCGCAGTCCCGCGAGGTCGTGCACATCGCCGGGCAGCGCGGCCACTTCCGTCACCGCCACCTCGGGGTGGAGCGCGGTGAAGCGGTCACGCGTGCGCTGCTCGCGCGAGAGCAGGTGCATGCGCTCGGCGTGCAGCCTCAGCAGGCCCGCGGTGAGCCGGTCGACGGACCGCTCCGCCGCTGCCTTCACGTCCGCCTCCGCGTCGCCGGCGCCGGTGTCGTCCGCGGTGGCGGGGGAGCCTCCGTCGGGAACGTCCTGAGCGGAAGAGTCTGAACTGCCGTACGTGTCGGGGGAGTTACGAAGTCCAGCTTTCCCGTTCTCCTGATCCACAATGCGGGAGTCCTCAAGATTTTCCGCGGCGGCGAGTGCCCGCTCGGCCGACAGCCGGTCCGCGCCGCTGCCGTGGACCCGGTTGAGCACCAGACCGGCCAGCGGCATGTCCTCCTCGGCCAGCCGCTCCACGAAGTACGCGGCCTCGCGCAGCGCGTCCCGCTCCGGGGCCGCCACCACCAGGAACGCCGTCCCGGGCGCCTGGAGCAGCTGGTACGTGGCGTCCGCGCGCGTCCGGAACCCGCCGAACATCGAGTCCATCGCGGCCACGAACGTCTGCACGTCCTTGAGCAGCTGGCCCCCGAGCACCTTCCCCAGGGCGCCGGTCATCATCGACATGCCGACGTTCAGGAACTTCATCCCCGCGCGGCCGCCGACCTTCGCCGGGGCCAGCAGCACGCGGATGAGCTTGCCGTCGAGGAAGGACCCGAGCCGCTTGGGCGCGTCCAGGAAGTCCAGCGCGGAGCGGGAGGGCGGGGTGTCGACGACGATGAGGTCCCACTCGTCCCGGGACCGCAGCTGGCCCAGCTTCTCCATCGCCATGTACTCCTGCGTGCCCGCGAAGCCCGCCGAGAGCGACTGGTAGAAGGGGTTGCCCAGGATCGCGGCGGCCCGCTCGGGGTCCGCGTGCGCCTCGACGATCTCGTCGAAGGTGCGCTTCATGTCGAGCATCATCGCGTGCAGCTCGCCGCCCGCGGAGTCGTCGATGCCCTTCACCCGGCGCGGGATGTTGTCGAGCGAGTCGATGCCCATGGACTGGGCGAGCCTGCGGGCCGGGTCGATGGTGAGGACGACCACCTTGCGTCCCCGCTCGGCCGCGCGCAGGCCCAGCGCCGCGGCGGTGGTCGTCTTGCCGACCCCGCCCGAGCCGCAGCACACCACGATCCGGATGTCCGGATCGTCGATCAGCGGGTCGATGTCGAGCGTGCGCGTGGGGGCGAGGTGGTGACGGGCGGCCGGGTCGTGCGCCTGCGCCGGTTCCGGACGACGACTCATGACATCCTCTGCTTCCCCTGTTTCCGGTGCTGACGGCTCGTGACGGGGCCGGTGCGGCGGTCCGGGGCGGGACGGGGCCCGCGCGGCGTGACGCGCCGGACGGGATGCTTCCCGGCCGTGCGGGCGCGGTCCGTCATGACACGCCCTGTTCGCGGAGCTCCTTGGCCAGTTCGTACAGACCGGCCAGGTCCATGCCCTCCGTGAGCAGCGGGAGTTCGTGCAGCGGCAGGCCGAGGTCCGCCAGCACGGCGCGCTGTTCGGCCTCCAGCGTGTGCCGCTCGGCGTACTCCTCGGCCTGCGCGAGCAACGGGTCCACCAGCCGCTCGGCGTGTCCACCGCGCCGCGCTCCGCCGAGGCCGGCGGACGACAGTGCCCGCGCGACGGAAGAACGCGGGACCGCCCCCAGGAGTTCCAGGTCGGCCGTGTCCAGCACCCTGGGCCGGACCATGTTCACGATGACCCGCCCCACCGGCAGCCGTGCCGCGCGCAGCTCGGAGATGCCGTCCGCGGTCTCCTGGACCGGCATCTCCTCCAGCAGGGCCACCAGGTGCACGGCCGTCTCCGGCGACTTCAGCACCCGCATCACGGCCTGTGCCTGATTGTGTATCGGTCCGATCTTGGCGAGCCCGGCGACCTCGTCGTTGACGTTGAGGAAGCGGGTGATGCGTCCGGTCGGCGGGGCGTCCATCACGACGTAGTCGTAGGCGAACCGCCCGTCCCGGTCCTTGCGCCGTACCGCCTCGCACGCCTTGCCGGTCAGCAGGACGTCCCGCAGGCCGGGCGCGATGGTGGTGGCGAAGTCGATCGCGCCGAGCTTGCGCAGGGCCCGTCCGGCGCTCCCCAGTTTGTAGAACATCTGGAGGTAGTCCAGAAGGGCCAGCTCGGGATCGATGGCGAGGGCGTACACCTCCCCGCCTCCCGGTGCGATGGCGATCTTCCGCTCCTCGTACGGCAGCGCCTCCGTTTCGAAGAGCTGTGCGATGCCCTGGCGGCCCTCGACCTCGACGAGGAGCGTCCGCTTCCCCTCCGTGGCCAGGGCCAGCGCGAGGGCCGCGGCCACCGTGGTCTTGCCGGTTCCGCCCTTGCCACTGACGACCTGGAGCCTGCTCACGTCTTCGAGCCTAATTCCTTCCCGCGCGCCCCGGCGGCTCCGGGGGCAGGTTCCCCGGATTCGCGCCCCGGTGCGCGGCGGGTGGACAACGCGGTCACGGGCGCCGCCGGGACCGGGGACGGCAGCGGCTAGAGTCGGCCCATGACCAAGTGGGAATACGCGACTGTGCCACTGCTCGTCCACGCCACGAAGCAGATCCTGGACACCTGGGGCGAGGACGGCTGGGAGCTCGTCCAGGTCGTGCCCGGGCCCAACAACCCCGAGCAGCTGGTGGCCTACCTGAAGCGGGAGAAGCAGGGATGAGCGCCGTCGAGGCGAAGCTGGCCGAGCTGGGCCTGAGCCTGCCCGAGGTCGCCTCGCCGCTGGCCGCGTACCAGCCGGCCGTGCGGTCGGGGCGGTACGTCTACACCGCCGGCCAGCTCCCCCTGGTGGACGGCAAGCTCCCGACCACCGGCAAGGTCGGCGCGGAGGTCACGCCGGAGGAGGCGAAGGAGCTGGCGCGCGTCTGCGCGCTGAACGCCCTCGCCGCGGTCAAGTCCGTCGCCGGTGACCTGGACCGTGTCGCGCGCGTGGTGAAGGTCGTCGGCTTCGTCGCCTCCGCCGCGGACTTCACGGGCCAGCCGGCCGTCCTCAACGGCGCGAGCGAGCTGCTGGGCGAGGTCTTCGGCGACAAGGGCGTCCACGCGCGCAGCGCGGTGGGCGTCGCGGTGCTGCCGCTGGACGCACCGGTCGAGGTCGAGGTCCAGGTGGAGCTCGCGGAGGCGTAGGCCCCCGGCGGGCGGCGCCGCCCCCCGCCCCACCACAGGGCCCGCCGCCCCACCGGTGCCGGGCCCGTCCCGCCGCACGTCGCCGCTCCGCCCGGTCGGCCGTGCCGCCCTCGGCGTGACGGGACGCGCGGGCCCGACCGCGCGGCTCCCTGCCCTTCCCCGCCGGCCCCCGCCGGTTCCCCGTCGTGCGCACCGGCCGACGCCGGCGGAGGCGCCCGCGCGGGGACGGCGGCGCGCGCACCGCGCCGTACGCCGCACCCCGCCCCCGGCGTCGGCCCCGCGCCCCGCGCCCGGCGCCCGGTTCTCCCGTCGTCGCACCGCGCGCAGTGCCGGGGCGGCGGTTCCCGCCGCTTCCGTCCCGACGGGCACTCGAACATCCGCCCGTCACGGGATAGCCTCCGGCCATGGCGAATGCGCAGGCTGGCGGGCAGTGGTACCCGCCGGAATGGCCGGACCGGATCCGTGCGCTCGCGGACGGCACGCTCACGCCGGTCGCGCCGAAGCGCGCGGCCACCGTCATGCTGCTCAAGGACACCGGCGACGAGCCCGTCGTGCACATGCTGCGCCGACGCGCCTCCATGGCCTTCGCCGGCGGTGCGTACGCCTATCCCGGAGGTGGCGTCGACCCGCGTGACGACGACCGTCACGTCCGCTGGGCGGGCCCCACGCGCGCGTGGTGGGCCCGGCGGCTCGGCGTCGACGAGGCGGGGGCCCAGGCGATCGTGTGCGCGGCCGTGCGGGAGACGTACGAGGAGGCCGGCGTCCTGCTCGCCGGTCCGACACCCGGCACGGTGGTCGGCGACACCACGGGCGAGGACTGGGAGGCGGACCGTGCCGCGCTCGTCGCGCGGGAGACGTCCTTCGCGGAGTTCCTCGACCGCCGCGGACTGGTCCTGCGCTCGGACCTGCTCGGCGCCTGGACGCGCTGGATCACCCCCGAGTTCGAGCCGCGCCGCTACGACACCTGGTTCTTCGTCGCCGCGCTCCCCGAGGGCCAGCGCACCCGCAACGCCTCCACGGAGGCCGACCGCACGGTGTGGATCACCCCGCGCGAGGCGGCCGCCGCGTACGACCGCGGCGAGCTGCTGATGATGCCGCCGACCATCGCGACCCTGCGCCAGCTGACGGCGTACGGGACGGCGGCTCAGGCGCTCGCCGCGGCACCCGCGCGTGATCTCACTCCGGTGCTGGCCACCGCGCGCCTGGAGGAGGGCGAACTCGTGCTCTCCTGGCCGGGACACGACGAGTTCACCAAGCACATCCCGACCGGTGGAGCCCCCGCATGACGGACGCAAGCGCCCTTCCCGGCCAGCCACGGGGCGGAGTCCTCTCCGGCCGCGCCACCCCGCGCGCCGTCAACGTCCTGGCCCCCAACGCCTCGGTGATGACCCTGGACGGCACCAACACCTGGATCCTGGCGGAACCGGGCTCCGGCCTCGCGGTCGTGGTCGACCCCGGGCCGCTGGACGAGGGACACCTGCGGCACGTCGTCGACACGGCGGAGCGGGCCGGACAACGCGTCGCCCTGACCCTGCTGACGCACGGTCACCCCGATCACGCCGAGGGTGCCGCCCGGTTCGCCGAGCTGACCGGCACGAAGGTGCGGGCACTGGACCCGGCGCTGCGGCTCGGGGACGAGGGACTGGCCGCCGGTGACGTCGTCACCGTCGGGGGCCTGGAGCTGAGGGTCGTCCCGACGCCCGGCCACACCGCCGACTCCCTCTCCTTCCACCTCCCGGCCGACCGGGCGGTCCTGACCGGCGACACCGTCCTGGGCCGCGGTACGACCGTGGTGGCCCATCCCGACGGCCGCCTCGGCGACTACCTGGACTCGCTGCGCCGCCTGCGCTCCCTCGCCGTCGACGACGGCGTCCACACGGTCCTGCCCGGCCACGGACCCGTCCTGGAGGACGCCCAGGGCGCCGTCGAGTACTACCTGGCCCACCGCGCCCACCGCCTCGCCCAGGTCGAGACGGCCGTCGAGGACGGCTACCGCACCCCGTCGGAAGTCGTCGCCCACGTCTACGCCGACGTCGACCGCTCCCTGTGGCCCGCCGCGGAACTGTCCGTGCGGGCCCAGCTCGAGTACCTGCAGGAGCACGGGCTCATCTGACCGGCCGGGGTCCGGGCCGCGGCACGGGCCGGGCTCCGGGACGGGCTCCGGACACGACGGAGCCCCGCCTTCCGGGAAAGCGGGGCTCGTGCTCGCGAGGAGTCGCGCCGGCGTCAGCGGGAGCGCTTCGCGAGGCGCTCGACGTCCAGGAGGATCACCGCGCGGGCCTCCAGACGGAGCCAGCCGCGCTGGGCGAAGTCCGCCAGGGCCTTGTTGACCGTCTCACGGGACGCGCCGACCAGCTGGGCCAGTTCCTCCTGCGTGAGGTCGTGCACGACGTGGATGCCCTCCTCCGACTGCACGCCGAAGCGGCGGGAGAGGTCGAGCAGGGCGCGCGCGACACGGCCCGGGACGTCCGAGAAGACCAGGTCCGACATGGCGTCGTTGGTCTTGCGCAGCCGTCGTGCCACCGCCCGCAGCAGCGCCGTGGCCACCTCGGGGCGGGCGTTCAGCCAGGGCTGGAGGTCGCCGTGGCCGAGGCCGAGCAGCTTCACCTCGGTGAGCGCCGTGGCGGTCGCGGTGCGCGGACCCGGGTCGAAGAGCGACAGCTCGCCGATCAGTTCGCCGGGGCCGACGACGGCGAGCATGTTCTCGCGGCCGTCGGGGGACGTGCGGTGGAGCTTGACCTTGCCCTCGGTGACCACGTAGAGCCGGTCGCCGGGGTCGCCCTCGTGGAACAGGGAGTCGCCCCGTGCCAGGGTCACCTCACTCATGGAGGCGCGAAGCTCCGCGGCCTGCTCGTCATCGAGCGCCGCGAAGAGCGGGTTCCGCCGCAGAACGTCGTCCACGAGTTCTCTCCTTGTCGACCTGCTCAGGGGATCTTGCTCCCCCACGTATCAGGGGACCGTGGTGCCCATTTTGCCGGACGGTCCAAACAGTGTGATCTGTCACAAGGATGCCGCACGGGCCTGTCGGGGTAAGCGGCAGGGGTCCAATTGGACGCCGGTCTTCAGGGCCCGGGGCGGATGCCGGTCCCGGGTCGTAGGCTGGCCGGGTGTCCAAATCGCCGGTGAGAGCACAGGCCGAGGAGGCTGCGCGGGTGGTGGTGCGTCGCGATTCCGCTGTGGGCGAACAGGACTCCGATGGCGGTAAGGAAACGGCGAAAACGGCAAAGAGGGCGCCGGTGAGAGAGAAACCGACGGCACGCGCGAGCGGCGCGGCCGAGGAGAACCCCGCGCCGACGAGGAAGGCCGCCGCGGGGAAGGCCGAGCCTGCGCGGAGGGCGGCGCCCTCGGGCGAGGCGGCACCTGCGGGCGGGGCGGTGGCGAGGAGGGCGGCTCCGGTGAGCGGGATACCGGCCGAGCAGGGCACGCCCGCGGAGGAGAGCGTGCCCGTGGAGAAGACCGCGCCCGCGAGCGGGCCGACTGCCGA
>NZ_JAPSKQ010000243.1 GCF_031181555.1 Streptomyces sp.
TACCACGACCCGCCGTCGAACCAGTGGTTCGGCTTCCAGGCGTGGTCGATGGAGCGGGTCGCCGAGCTGTACCAGCAGACCGGCAACGCGCTCGCCAAGTCGGTCCTCGACAAGTGGGTGGACTGGGCGCTGTCCGAGACCACGGTCAACCCGGACGGCACCTTCCGGGTCCCGTCGACGCTCCGCTGGTCGGGCAAGCCCGACACGTGGAACGCCACCAATCCGGGCGCGAACAGCAACCTGCACGTCACCGTCGTCGACTACACGAACGACGTCGGCGTGGCCGGCGCGTACGCCAGGACCCTGACGTACTACGCCGACCGCTCCGGTGACACCGAGGCCGCGGCCACCGCGAAGAAGCTCCTCGACGGCATGTGGACCAACCACCAGACCGACCTGGGCATCGCCGTCCCGGAGACCCGCGCCGACTACGAGCGCTTCGACGACCCGGTCCACATCCCGAGCGGCTGGACGGGCACCATGCCGAACGGTGACGCGATCAACTCGTCGTCCACGTTCGACTCGATCCGCTCCTTCTACAAGAGCGACCCGGCCTGGTCGAAGGTCGAGTCCTACCTGAAGGGCGGGGCCGCCCCGACCTTCACGTACCACCGGTTCTGGGCCCAGGCGGACATCGCCCTGGCCATGGGCGCGTACGCGGAGCTGCTCGAATAGTCCCCGCCGGCACTCCGCGTACCGGCCCCGGTACCTGACGCCGGGGCCACCCGGCCGGGCGGCCCCCTCGCGCACGGGGGGCCGCCCGGCCCTCGCACGCTCCCCGCCCCTCCCCTCCCCCACCCCGAGGAAGGAACGCACCGTGCGAAGAACCCGCACCCTCACGGTCGTGCTCGCGCTGGCGGCCGGCCTGCTCGCGGGCGGCCCGCCCGCCCTCGCGGCCGGTGACGCCCCGGAGCCGGCCGGCACCGCCCTCGCCGCCGACACCTACACCTGGAAGAACGCCCGTATCGACGGCGGCGGGTTCGTCCCCGGCATCGTCTTCAACCGCAGCGAGAAGAACCTGGCCTACGCCCGCACCGACATCGGCGGCGCCTACCGCTGGCAGGAGGCGACGAAGACCTGGACCCCGCTGCTGGACTCGGTGGGCTGGGACGACTGGGGGCACACCGGCGTGGTGAGCCTCGCCTCGGACCCCGTGGACCCCGACAAGGTGTACGCGGCCGTCGGCACGTACACCAACGACTGGGATCCGAAGAACGGCGCGGTGATGCGCTCCGCCGACCGTGGCGCGACCTGGAAGAAGGCCGCACTGCCGTTCAAGCTGGGCGGCAACATGCCGGGCCGGGGCATGGGCGAGCGCCTGGCCGTCGACCCGAACCGCAACAGCGTGCTGTACCTGGGCGCGCCCAGCGGCAAGGGGCTGTGGCGGTCGACCGACTCGGGCGTCACCTGGTCGCAGGTGACGAGCTTCCCCAACCCCGGCAACTACGCGCAGGACCCGAGCGACACCTCCGGTTACGCCTCCGACAACCAGGGCATCGTCTGGGTCACCTTCGACGAGTCCACCGGCAGCTCCGGCAGCGCGACGAAAACGGTCTACGTCGGCGTCGCCGACAAGGAGAACGCGGTCTACCGCTCGACCGACGCCGGCGCGACCTGGCAGCGGCTCGCCGGGCAGCCGACCGGGTACCTCGCGCACAAGGGCGTCCTCGACGCGAAGAACGGCCATCTGTATCTCGCGTACAGCGACACGGGCGGTCCGTACGACGGCGGCAAGGGCCGGCTGTACCGGTACGCGACGGCCACCGGCACCTGGACGGACATCAGCCCCGTGGCGGAGGCCGACACCTACTTCGGCTTCAGCGGCCTGACCGTCGACCGGCAGAAGCCGGGGACGGTGATGGCGACGGCGTACAGCTCCTGGTGGCCGGACACCCAGATCTTCCGCTCCACGGACAGCGGCGCGACCTGGACCAAGGCGTGGGACTACACGTCGTACCCGAACCGCGAGAACCGCTACACCATGGACGTCTCGTCCACGCCGTGGCTGAGCTGGGGCGCGAACCCGTCGCCGCCCGAACAGACCCCGAAACTCGGCTGGATGACCGAGGCGCTGGAGATCGACCCGTTCGACTCCGACCGGATGATGTACGGCACGGGCGCGACGGTCTACGGCACCGAGAACCTCACGAACTGGGACACCGGCTCGAAGTTCACCATCACGCCCATGGTGCGCGGCCTGGAGGAGACGGCCGTCAACGACCTCGCCTCTCCCCCGTCGGGCGCGCCGCTGCTCAGCGGCCTGCTCGACCTGGGCGGCTTCCGGCACACGGACCTGACGAAGGTCCCGGCGATGATGTACACCCGGCCGAACTTCACGTCGACGACCAGCCTGGACTTCGCCGAGTCCGACCCGAACACGGTGGTCCGCGTCGGCGACCTCGACTCCGGCCCGCACATCGCGTTCTCCACGGACAACGGCGCCAACTGGTTCGGCGGCACCGACCCGTCGGGCGTGAGCGGCGGCGGCACGGTCGCGGCGGCCGCCGACGGCAGCGGCTTCGTGTGGAGCCCGAAGGGCACCGGCGTGCACCACACGACCGGCTTCGGCACCTCCTGGAAGGCGTCCACGGGCATCCCGGAGGGGGCGGTCGTCGAGTCGGACCGCGTCGACCCGAAGGTCTTCTACGGCTTCAAGTCCGGGAAGTTCTACGTCAGTACGGACGGCGGTGCGACGTTCACCGCGTCCGCGGCGACCGGCCTGCCGAGCGGCGACAGCGTCCGCTTCAAGGCACTGCCCGGCACGAAGGGCGACGTGTGGCTGGCGGGCGGCGCCTCCGACGGGGCGTACGGGCTGTGGCACTCGACGGACGGCGGGAAGACGTTCACGAAGCTGAGCAACGTCGACGAGGCCGACACGATCGGCTTCGGCAAGGCCGCGCCGAACGCCTCCTACCAGACGCTGTACACCTCCGCGAAGATCGACGGCGTGCGCGGCATCTTCCGCTCGACGGACCGCGGCGCGAGCTGGACCCGCATCAACGACGACGCCCACCAGTGGGGCTGGACCGGCGCGGCGATCACCGGTGACCCCCGGGTGTACGGCCGGGTCTACGTGGCGACCAACGGACGCGGCGTCGTCTACGGCGACACCTCGGACACCGGGGGCGGCGACGGCGGCACGGGGCCGGATCCGGACCCGCAGCCCCCGGGCGCCTGCGCGGTGACGTACACGATCACCAACCAGTGGTCCGACGGCTTCCAGGCCGAGGTCCGGGTGACGAACACGGGAACCGACGCCTGGAACGGCTGGACACTGAACTGGTCCTTCGCGGACGGGCAGAGGATCTCCCAGCTCTGGAACGCGGCCCACACCCAGTCGGGTCCGTCGGTGACCGTGCGCAACACCGACTGGAACGGCACCGTGGCGGCGGGCTCGTCGGTCGGCTTCGGCTTCACGGCGAGCCGGTCGGCGACGAACACGGAACCGACGGCCTTCAAGCTGGGCGAGCAGACCTGCACGGTGCGCTGAGCATCGCCGGTGGGGGATGATCGAACCCCACCGGCGACAGCGAAGGAGCCCCGATGCACGGGCGGATCATCTTCCTGAACGGGACGTCCAGTTCGGGGAAGTCCAGCATCGCGAGGGAACTGCTGAACGTCCTGGACGAGCCGTACTTCCACATGCCCGTGGACTCCTTCCACGCGATGCGGTCGCGCCGGGAGATCGACCCCGACCGGCTTCCCGACGTGCTGCGGCGCACGTGGATGGGGTTCCACCGGGCGGTCGCCGGTATGGCCGCGGCGGGGAACAACGTGGTGGTGGACCACGTGCTGAGCGAGGAGTGGCGCCTGCTGGACTGTCTCGGGCTGTTCGACGCCCGGGAGGTCGTCCTGGTCGGCGTGCGGTGTTCGCTGGAGGAGGCGGAGCGGCGCGAGCGGGCGCGGGGCGACCGCCCGGCGGGCCTCGCGGCCCGGCAGTTCGAGCAGGTCCACGCGCACGGTCTGTACGACATCGAGTGCGACACGACCACGGCCGGTGCCGCGGACTGCGCCCGCCGGATCAGCGCCTTCCTGCCGCGGCGCCCCTTTCCCACCGCCTTCGAGCAGCTCGGCCGGACGCTGGGCCCCGCCCTCCCGGCGGCCGGCCGATGACCAGGGCCCCCGCACGTCCGCCTCGCCGTGTGGCCCTCCTCGGTGGCGGCTTCTC
Organism: Streptomyces sp.; assembly: GCF_031181555.1. GTDB lineage: Bacteria > Actinomycetota > Actinomycetes > Streptomycetales > Streptomycetaceae > Streptomyces > Streptomyces fimbriatus. Next base: position 4,169 of record NZ_JAPSKQ010000243.1, read on the forward strand.
CACCGACGACGACGGCCTGCTGGACGACTGGCTGCTCGGCCACGCCCGCGGGCCGCGCCCCAGGGTGTGCTTCGTCCCCACGGCCAGCGGAGACGCCCCCGCGTACGTCGAGCGGTTCCTGAACGCGTTCCGGGCCCTCGACTGCGAGCCGTCCGTCCTGCCGCTGTTCCGCCGTGAGCTCGACGACACGGCCCTGCGCGCGTTCCTGCTGTCGCAGGACGTCGTGTACGTCGGCGGCGGCAACACCGCCAACCTGCTGGCGGTCTGGCGCACCCACGGCGTCGACCGGCTGCTGCGCGAGGCGTACGACCGCGGGACGCTGCTGTGCGGGATCAGCGCCGGCGCCAACTGCTGGGCCGAGGGCTCGCACACCGACTCCTTCGGTCCGCTGACGTACCTGAGGGACGGGCTGGGGCTGCTGCCCGGTTCGGTGTGCCCGCACTACGACAGCGAACCCGGCCGACGGGCCTCCTACCGGGCGGCCGTGGCGAGCGGCGCGCTGCCCGCCGGGTGGGCGCTGGAGGACGGTGTGGGCGCCCTCTTCACGGACGGGCGGCTCACCGAGGCCGTGGCCCGGAGGCCGGACGCCCGCCTGTACCGGGTACGGGCGGGCGAGGAGGGCGAGGCCACCGAGCGGGCGTCGACGTGCCGACCGCTCAGGGGGTGAACACCGTCGGCCTCGGCGCCGTCGGCATGCCGGCGCCGAGGAAGAAGCCGGTGTGCGGGGGCTGGTTGTAACCGGTGTTCTGCCAGGCCAGGGCCGTGCGGTACAGGGTGTCGTGCAGCAGGGTCGTGATCCTCAGGTCCGTGTCGTGCGGGGTGGAGTGGATGCGCAGCGCCTTGTTGTCGGCGGTGCGCCAGACGACCTCCTCGCGCCAGTCGCCGAGGATGTCGCCGGACAGGACGGGTGTGGACTTGGTGCCGTTGTTGGAGGAGACCCCGGAGCCGGTCAGCAGGCGGGTGTCGGAGGAGGTGCCGTACTTGTCGATGCGGGTGCCGTCGAGGAGTTCGCGCACGGGGTCGCCGTCCCACCAGGCGAGGAAGTTGGCGGAGGACGGCTTGCGGCCCTTGGGGGCGCCGCTCCTGTCGCGGATGGAGCCGTCGGACGAGGACCACATCTCCGGGCCGGAGTTGCCCGCCCAGATGTCCGCGGCGACGCCCCGGCCGTTGTCGCAGCAGGCGGCGAGCTTCCAGCGGACCGTGCCGTTCGCGGGATCGACGGAGAGGGCGGCGGGCTGGCCGGTGGACTCGGAGACCTTGTAGTACTCCAGGCCGGAGGTCGACGGGTCGAGGTCGCCGAGGTGCTGGGCGTCGCCGTGGCCGGTCTTCGTGGTCCACAGGGCGTTGCCGTTGTCGTCGACGGCCATCGAGCCGTAGACGATCTCGTCCCGGCCGTCGTTGTCGACGTCCCCGACGGAGAGGCTGTGGGAGCCCTGGCCGTCGTAGCCCTTGCCGCTGTTGGTGGAGGAGTTGGTGTCGAAGGTCCAGCGGCGGGTGAAGGAGCCGTTCCGCCAGTCCCAGGCCGCGATCACCGTGCGGGTGTAGTAGCCGCGGGCCATGATCAGGGAGGGGCGGGCACCGTCCAGGTAGGCGGTGCCGGCGAGGAAGCGGTCGACGCGGTTGCCGTAGGAGTCGCCCCAGGAGGAGACGTTGCCGCGCGCCGGGACGTAGCCGACGGTGCCCATCGCCTTGCCGGTCCGCCCGTCGAACATGGTCAGGTACTCGGGCCCGGAGAGCACGTAGCCGCTGGAATTGCGGTGGTCGGCCGAGGAGTTGCCGATCACCGCGCCGGTGCCGTCCTTCGTGCCGTCGGCGGTCTTCATGGCGACCTCGGCCCTGCCGTCGCCGTCGTAGTCGTACACCTGGAACTGGGTGTAGTGGGCGCCGGAGCGGATGTTGCGGCCGAGGTCGACGCGCCACAGCCGGGTGCCGTCGAGCTTGATGCCGTCGACGATCGTGTTGCCGGTGTAGCCGGACTGGGAGTTGTCCTTGGCGTTGGTGGGCTGCCACTTGAGGACGAGGTCGAGGGCGCCGTCGCCGTCGAGGTCGCCGACGGAGGCGTCGTTGGCCTCGTAGGTGTAGGAGACGCCGTCGGGGGTGGTGCCGCCGGCGGGCGGGGACAGGGGCACGTCCTTGTAGCCGGTGCGGAACTGGACGGCGTGGGCCGAGTCGCCCTGCTCGGTGCCGTTCACGACCGCGCGGACCGTGTAGTCGGCGTGGGCGGGGGCGCCGGAGTGGAAGAAGGTGGTGGAGCGGGTGACCGGACTGGAGTTGACCTTGGTTCCGGCCCGGTAGACGTTGAAGGAGACGTCGTCCGGGTCGGTGCCGAGCCAGCGCCAGCTGACCAGGTTGCCGCTGCCGGTGTGGACGCTGACGACGCCCCGGTCGAGCCTCTCGACCTGCCGCGCGGTGGCGGCCTCGGCGGGATCGCCGGGCAGCGCCGTCAGACCGGCACCGGCCAGCGCCGCCACGGCGAGCGCCGCGGGGAGGAGGACACGGCGTCTGCGGTGCCTGCGGGGGTGCTTCACGGGCGGGCCTTCCTGGGAGGACGGATGGATTGCGCCTGTTGGTCGCCGCCGGCCGCGCACGGGTTGCCGCCGGCGCCCGGCGGATTCCGCCGTCGTGCGGGCCGTGCTCCCGCGCGGCTCACGTGCTGCCGGGCACCGGCGGCTTCCGGAAGGCCCTGAGGGTGAACACGGGGTCGGGGCGGGGGCGGTCCTGGTCGGGGAGGAGCGCCAGCCGGGCGGCGAAGCGTTCGGCGGCCGGTTCGCCGGGGGGCAGGGTGACGAACCAGCCGCGGCGCAGGTCGGCGATGGTGCGGCGGGGGCTGCGGCCCTGCCCGTGCCCCCGGAAGCGGGCCTGCCCGGCCGGGAGCAGGCCGTGCTCGGCGGCGTGGGCCTCGACGTCGGCGGCGGCGTCGGGCACCGGGCTGCGCGGGCGGGCGGCGAGGACGGCGTCGATGTCGCTGCCGACGTTGTGGGAGGCGCCCTTGTCGACGGTGGTGA
>NZ_JAPSKQ010000068.1:0-2557 GCF_031181555.1 Streptomyces sp.
CGGCCCTCGGTGAAGTGGGCCCAGCTGTCGAAGTGGACGGGCACGATGCGGCGGGCGCCCAGGATGCGGGCGGCCTCGGCGGCCTGAGCGCTGTCGAGGGTGAGCAGCGCGCGGTCCAGGACATCGGTGCGGACCGCGCCGGCGAACAGCACAGCGGTGTCCACCGGGCCGAAGCGGTCGGCGATCTCGCGGACCGGCGAGAGCTGGGCGTTGTCACCGCTGACGTAGACGGTGGGCAGGCCGTCACCGCTCAGGACGAAGCCGACGACCTCGCCGACGACCGGTTCGAGGTCCTCGCGTGCCCCGGGGCCGTGCAGGGCCGGAACGCCGGTGACGGTGATCGTGCCGCCACCGGGGCGGTCCAGCTCGATGGACTCCCAGTCCTCGAGGGGCCGCGCGGTGCCGCCCAGCCGGCCCGCGCCGCTGGGCGTGGTCAGGGTCAGGGGTACGTCGGCGAGCAGGGCGCGGCCCGAGGCGTCGAGGTTGTCGTCGTGCTCGTCGTGCGACAGCAGCACCACGTCGATACGGCCCAGATCGGCGGGCGCGACGGAGGCGGGCGCGGTCTTGGCCAGCCCCGACGGGTAGGTGCCCGGGGCGTCGAAGGTCGGATCGGTCAGGAACCGCAGCCCTCCGTACTCGATGAGTGCGGTCGGACCGCCGAAGACACGGACGGGCACCTGCTCGCTGGACGCGCCGGTTGCTGTCATGACGAAATCACCTCACGGATAGAGCGGCTGACATCCGTGACGATAGGCGTTTGTCACGGATAAAGGCAAGCTGTAACGTGAGAAGCGTGAGTGAGACCGATACCGCCGCTACCGCCGGCCCCGGGCTGCCGCAGGCGCCGGGCGCCGCGCTCCACCCCGCGCTCGACCTCGCCAACAGCGCCATCGCCCTGCCCGGCGGCCAGTTCCTCGACGTGCTGGGCACCCCGTCCGGCGCCACCCGGTGGCTGGTCGACCACCACCTGGTCCCCGCAGACACCGGTCTCCAGGAGGTCTGCGCGGCACGCCTGCGCTCCCTGCGCGAGCAGGTACGCGCCCTACTCGCCGCCCAGGTCGGCGGGCACCCCGCCCCCACCACCGCGCTGGCCGCCGTCAACGACGCCCTCACCCGGGTCCCCACCGCCGCCCCGCTCGGCTGGGACTCCGTCCGCGGCATGCACCGCGCCGCCCCGCACCCCATCGACCGGATCGTCGACCAAGCCCTCGGCATCCTCGCCGCCGACGCCGCCGACCTGCTCACCGGCCCCGACGCCGAACGGATGACGGCCTGCCCCTCCGCCCCCTGCAACCGCTACTTGCTGCGCACCGGACGCCGCCACTGGTGCTCGGTCCGCTGCGGCGCCCGCGCCCGCGCCACCCGCGCATACGCCCGCCGCACCCGGACCGTCACCGGCTGAGTTCGGCCCTCCCGCCCCACGGACGGTTCGCGAGACCCGCGCCGGTGCACGGTTCCGCGCTCCCTCAAGCCCCCCGGTACGGACGGCACGCCTTGCCCTCCGCCCGGACATCTCCCCTACCCGACTAAGGATCACCACCTCTCATGACGGCCACATTCACCCTGCTGACCTCCGGCTACGACAGCCTCGACGCACGCAACGCCGACCGGGACGGCCGCGAGAAGCCATGGCACGTCGCCTCGACCGTCTCCCTCCTGTGCGACGGCGACACGATCGTCGTCGTCGACCCCGGCATGGTCGAGGACCGCAAGCTCATCCTCGCCCCGCTCGCCGACGCCGGAATCAGCCCCGAGCAGGTGACCGACGTGGTCTTCAGCCACCACCACCCCGACCACACCCTCAACGCAGCCCTCTTCCCCGACGCGCGCGCCCACGACATCTGGGCCACCTACCACAACAACCTCTGGCACGACCGGCCCGCCGACGGCTACCGGCTCTCACCCTCGATCCGTCTGATCGAGACCCCCGGCCACACCCCCCAGGACATCTCCACCGTCGCGGAAACCGACGGAGGAACCGTCGTCCTCACCCACGCCTGGTGGAGCACCCACGGCCCCGCCGAAGACCCCACCTCCGACGACCCCGAGGGCCTGCGTGCCTCACGCCGCAAGATCCTCGCCCTCGGGCCCGCCCTGATCGTCCCCGGCCACGGCGTCCCCTTCGCACCCGACGGGAACACCCCCGTCTGACCCGAGGAGAGCAACCCCGAGACCGACTCCAGTGCGCCGTCGTCGTCCAGCGCGGGGTGCCGGCCACCACCTCCCGCCCAGGACCGCCGCCTGGTCGTTGATCATGTTGAGCCAGGCCGCGCCGCCCCGACCCCAAGACGTCGTTTCCTTTGGTGCTGATGGGGCCGAACGAGGCGTCGTGGTCAGGGGGCATCGCGAGGCGCCGGCGGCAGCCAGAGGAGTGACGGCTGGCCTTTCAGCAGCGAAACCGGGCAGCAGCACTGCATGAAACCTCAACCGCGTTTCACGTTGGCTGCGACCACTCTCGACGCACCGGACGCCCACGAGCTGGCGCAGTTCTATCAGGGCTTGCTCGGGTGGCCGGTGCGGAAGGAGGAACCGGGCTGGGTCGAGATTGCAGCGCCCG
>NZ_JAPSKQ010000068.1:2657-18235 GCF_031181555.1 Streptomyces sp.
CGTTTCACGTTGGCTGCGACCACTCTCGACGCACCGGACGCCCACGAGCTGGCGCAGTTCTATCAGGGCTTGCTCGGGTGGCCGGTGCGGAAGGAGGAACCGGGCTGGGTCGAGATTGCAGCGCCCGGGCGACTGTGGCGGACTTCCAGCCTCAGGATGATGTGCGGGTCCTGTGCGACCCGGTGGGCCACCCGTTCTGCCTCTTTTTACGCACCGGCCCGAGCGCCTGACAGGTCAGGTGGTGAGTCGGCGGTAGCCGATGAGGGCTGCGGCGATGCCGACGAAGGCGAGGAAGTGCTCGGCCTTGCGTTCATGGCGGCGGTGCAGGCGTCGGCATCCGGCCGGCCAGGACACCGTCCTTTCGACGACCCGGCGGTGGCGGCCCAGCCGCTGTGAGGACTCGATGCCTTTGCGGGCGATGCGGTGGCGGATGCCTCTCCTGCTCAGCCATTGGCGCAGGTGGTCGTAGTCGTAACCCCTGTCCGCGTGGAGCTGCGAAGATGACCGCGGCCAGGCATGCGCGGTCACCGGCTCGCCGTCGACCGCCGCCCTGCGGACGGACGAGGCGACGAAGCCGCCGTCCCACGCCTGGGCGAGCGAGGTGGACGCCTGGTGGTCGATCAGGGTGGCGCCCGCAGCGCGGTGCGTCGCCGGCCGCAGGCAGGTCTGGCCGACGTGGGACAGCCGCCCGTACTTCAGGCGGCGCCGATGACGGGTGTGTGGCCGACGCCGCACCCGTGTGCGACGAGCAGCGCGGCGATCGTCACACGCGGGTCCTCGAGCCTCGCCTCGCCGCCGGTGACCGGGGTGAGCCCTTCATCTGGGGCCGGAGATGCGTACAGGACCGCGCCGCAGCCGGTCCAGGTCCGAGACCTCGGCATCGCGCGGAACCACGATGACCGTCACGGCGGCGCCTTTGCGGGTGTGTCACTCCGTCGTTCGATTGGCCTGCGAAGACGCCCCCGGTTCGCGTCGGATGCGAAATTCTCGCATCAGACGCGAGAGACGGGGAGTGATCGTGGGTGGGTGGGGGCGGTCTCGTGCCGGGATCTGCTCGGCCGCACCTGGTGGTCGGCCCTCCCGGGGCAGGACACTCAGCCCGCCCGGGCGGCGGCGAGGTGGGCGTCCACGGCGACGACACCGTCGACGCCCTGGCAGAGGCCCACGACCACCGGAACGAGGCGCGGTTCCGGGACGTGTCCCCGAAGGGTGACGACACCGTCCCGCACCTCGACCACGACGGTGCCCTCGTCCAGGCCGAGGATGCGCCCCAGGACGTCCTGCTCGACCTCGCCGCGGATCTCGGCATCCGAGCGGATGAAGGCGTCGAGCAGGTCGCTGCGGGTGACGATGCCGGTGAGGAGCCCGTCGTCGCCGACCACCGGCAGCTGCTTGACGTGCCGCTTGCGGAGTTCCCGCGCGGCCCGGGGGATCGTCCAGTCGGCGCGGGCGGTGAAGACGGGGCTGCTCATGAGCGCGCCCGCGGTCCGGGCCCGGGCCTTGCTCCAGGAGCGCTCGTCGTTCCCGTCCTGACCCTGCGGATCGGGCATGCCGGTCTCGTGCCGCAGCACGTCGGACGCGGACACGACGCCGACGGGAGCGCCGTCATCGTCGACGACCGGGGCCGCGACGATGTCGTTCGCGTCCAGCAGGGCAGCGACCTCCTGCAACGGTGTGCTGGGGCGGAAGGTGACGACTTCCTCGGTCATCACGTCACCGACCGTGCGGCGGTACAGCATGACATCGGCCTCCTCCGCTGCGGGCCGGGGCGGCCGCGGCCGGACCGCCCGGGCGGACCACGCACGGCGCGCCGGCCTCCGCGCCGCTGCCGGCTCGTCCACGCCGTCTTCCCTACCCATGACAGCACCGCGCCGCTTCCGCGACCAGTGACGTTCGGTCTGGCGGGGAGGCCGGCGGTCCCACGGCCAGGAGTGCGGCCGAGCACGGGGTGGATGCCGGCGACGCCGGGCGCCCGGCCCCTGCGCTTGTGGATGGGGATGATCAGGTCGCCCCCTGACCGCTCACCCGGCGTCATTGAGCTGCGGGCTTCAGCCGCGAATACGCGCCCCCTCGACATGCGACCCCACCAGTCTCACCCCTCGAAACCGCGGCCGTGGTCAGCGCGCAGGGTGCGACGGCCACGGCGAACGTCGCCGAGGCCGGCCAGGGCGTCGCCGCCGGCAAGAAGACCAAGGACGCAAGCGGCATCTGGTCACGGACACGCTCGGTCCGGTGCCGGCCGTCCTCGTCACCGCCGCGAACGGGCGTCAGCGACTCCGGACGAACGGAACGACTCACCCATCCGCCTGGCCACCACGTGACCCGAAGCCCGATCCCCACCACCTGCCGGAGTTCTACGCAGCACGGTCAGCACCAAGTCGGCACGACGCCTCCGGCCCACGCCCCCACAGTGCAACTCGGACAGCCTTCTTCGCGGCCTCGTTCAGGCCATCGAGGAGACTTTGACACCCTCTCCATGGTGAGCGCACGCACTTCCGCACCCAGAACTATGGTGTCCCACCACATACGCCTCTGACCTGCGCCTTCCTACCGTGTGGCGACACGCAAACGTCCCCGTCGAAACGCCAGGAAGTGGTGCCGATGTCGTCGCCCGCAGCCGCTCCACCAGCCCCGAACAACCTCAAGCGCATCGTCGCCGCCTCCCTCATCGGCACCACCATCGAGTGGTACGACTTCTTCCTCTACGGCTCAGCCGCCGCGCTCGTCTTCAACGAGTTGTTCTTCCCGGACTCCGATCCGCTCGTCGGCACGCTGCTGTCGTTCCTGACGTACGCCGTCGGGTTCGCCGCGCGGCCGCTGGGCGCGCTGGTCTTCGGGCACTACGGGGACCGGCTCGGGCGCAAGAAGCTGCTGGTGCTGAGCCTGCTGCTGATGGGCGGGGCCACCTTCGCGATCGGACTGCTGCCCACGCACGCCACCATCGGCAGCGCCGCGCCCGTGCTGCTCACCGTGCTGCGGCTCGTGCAGGGGTTCGCGCTGGGCGGCGAGTGGGGCGGTGCCGTGCTGCTGGTGTCCGAGCACGGGGACGCGCGGCGACGCGGGTTCTGGGCCTCGTGGCCACAGACCGGTGCGCCGGCGGGGCAGTTGCTGGCGACCGGTGTGCTGGCCCTGCTGACCGCCGTTCTGTCGGACTCGGCGTTCGTCGCCTGGGGCTGGCGGATCCCGTTCCTGCTGTCCGGTGTGCTGGTGATCGTCGGTCTGTGGATTCGTCTTTCTGTCGATGAATCGCCTGTGTTCAAGCAGGCGTTGGCGCAGGCCGAGGCCCGCAAGGCGGACGCCGGTGCCGAACGGATGCCGATCGTGGCCGTCCTGCGGCACCACTGGCGCGACGTGCTGGTCGCGATGGGCGCGCGCATGGCGGAGAACATCAGCTACTACGTGATCACCGCGTTCATCCTCGTGTACGCCACCACCTCGGCCGGTGTCTCGAAGCAGACCGCGCTCAACGCGGTGCTCGTCGCCTCGGCCCTGCACTTCGCCGTCATCCCGGCCTGGGGGGCGTTGTCGGACCGGATCGGCCGCCGTCCCGTGTATCTGATCGGCGCGGCCGGTGTGGGGCTGTGGATGTTCCCGTTCTTCGCGCTGATCGACACCGGCGGTTTCGCGAGTCTGCTCCTCGCGGTGACCGTGGGGCTGGTGCTGCACGGGGCGATGTACGCGCCGCAGGCCGCCTTCTTCTCCGAGATGTTCGCGACCCGGATGCGCTACTCCGGTGCTTCCATCGGCGCCCAGTTCGCCTCCGTCGCGGCGGGTGCGCCGGCGCCGCTCATCGCCACCGCGCTGCTCTCGGACCACGGCAGCTCGACCCCGATCGCGCTGTACGTCATCGCGGCGAGCCTGCTGACGATCGTCGCCGTGGCGGCGGCCAAGGAGACCCGCCACCGGGACCTGGCCGAGGTCACCCCGTCCGGTGACGTGGAGGGGCCGGCCGACGCCAAGCCCGCGCGGGACGCGCACACCGTCTGATCCCACAGGTCACCGGCCCCCGTGCGCCTCGCGCGTACGGGGGTCAGTGCCGTGCGGAGGGCGGCGCCCCTGCCGACAACCGGTGCAGGCGCAGGGCGAGCTGGATCTCCAGCGCCCGAGTGGGGCTCTGCCAGTCGTCGCCGAGGAGGCGGCCGACGCGTTCCAGGCGCTGGGCGACGGTGTTCACGTGGACGTGCAGGTCGTCCTTGGTGCGGGCGGGGCTCATGCCGCTGGCGAAGTACGCCTCGAGGGTGCGCAGCAGCTCGGTGCCGCGTCGTTCGTCGTACGCCACGACCTGGCCGATGGTGCGGTCGACGAAGCCCGCGATGTCCCGCTCGCCGGCCAGCAGCAGTCCCAGGAAACCGAAGTCCTCGGCGGCGGCGCCGTCACCGGAGCGGCCCAGCCGCCGCAGGGCGTCGAGGCAGCGCCGGGCCTCCGCGTAGGCCGCCGCCACGGTGTCGGGGCGGGCGGCGAGCGGCTCGACCGGGGCGGACGCGCCGACGGTGACCGGCTCGTGGACGGCCGTGCCCAGGTGCCGGGCGGTGCGGCGGGCCAGGTCGGTGGCGGTGTCCCCGGGGGCGAGGGGCAGCAGCAGGACGGTGCCGCCGTCGCGTGCGGCGGCCAGGCCCTGCCGGGTGGCCGCGAGGTGCGAGGCCGCGGCCCACAGGCGTCTGCGGGCGTCCGCCTCCTGGTCGGCGTCGGCGGTGCCGCCCTCCGGCCGGGCGGCGAGCACCGCGTGGGTGGCGTCGAGGTCGGCGTGCAGCCGGGCCGCGCGCTCGCGCAGCAGGCGCGGGTCGCGGTCGCGGGCGTCGAGCAGGTCGTCGAGCAGCTCGCCGCGGACGCGCTGCTCGGCCTCGGCGGCGGAGCGCCGGGCGAGCAGCAGCAGTGAGGTGACCATGGCCGCGCGTTCCAGGGTGCGCTGGTCGACGGGGTCGAGGCCGGGGTGGCCGCGCAGGACGAGGGCGCCGAGGAGTTCGCCTCCGGCGGTCACGGCGGCGATCCAGTCGTCCCGGTGCCGCACCGCGTGCCCCTCCGCCCGCGAGGACTCGAGGGCCCGGGCGGGCACCGCGGCGGCCTCGGTGAACTCGACCGTGCCGTCGAGGACCTGGGAGACGGCGGCGGCCACGTCGTGCACCCCGCCACCGCGCAGGACCAGCTCGGCCAGCCGGTCGTGGACCTCCGAGGCGCGCTCGATGGCCCCGCTGCGGTCCTGGATGATCTCGTTGGCGCGCTCCAGGTCGGCGAGCGCCGAGCGGGTCTCGGCGAGCAGGTTGGCGGTGTCGATGGCGGCCGCGGCGAGGGCGGCGAAGGAACCGAGCAGGGCGATCTGCTCCCGTTCGAAGACCCGGGCCCGCCGGTCCGCGGCGAACAGGACGCCGATGACGTGGGGCCCGAGCATCAGGGGCACCCCGAGGATGGCCACGAGCCCCTCGTCCCGCACGCCGGTGTCGATGGTGTGGGTGTGCTGGAAGCGGTCGTCGCGGAAGTAGTCGTCGGTGACGTAGGGGCGGGCGGTCTGGGCGACCAGGCCGCCGAGCCCCTCCCCCATGCCGAGGCGCAGCTGCTGGAAGCGGGCGGCGACCGAGCCCTCGGTGACCCGCATGTAGGTGTCGCCCCTGACCGGGTCGTTCAGACTGAGGTAGGCGACGTCGGTGCCGAGCAGCGAGCGGGCGCGTTGCACGATCGCCTGGAGCACGGCGTCCAGGTCGCGCAGTCCGGCGAGATCGTGGGCGGTCTCGAAGAGCGCGGACAGCTCGGCCTCCCGGCGGCGCCGGCCCTCCAGTTCCGAGCGCACGCGCAGGGCGAGCAGCTTGGCCTGCTCGAGCGCGGTGATGCGCTCGGGGGGCAGCCCTTCGGCACGGGCGAGCAGCACCGGCTGCTCGTAGGCCTCGACGGGCGCGCCCCGGGCGAGCAGTTCCAGGAACGGCGCCTCGGCGCTGCCGGACACGGGGTGGGCGCCGGGGCGTGCCCGGCCCGGCGTGGCGGTGCCGGGGACGGCGCGCTCGGCGGACTGCACGTGATCGCGGGACATGCTCACAGGATTCCTCATCCCACGGCCGCTCCGTCAGGCCTGTGGACGACTCGGCCGGGAGGGCCGTGGGGTCTGCCGGCGACACGGCCGACCGGGGGATGCGGGGGGACCGGGGCTCAGTGGGCGGTCCAGCCGCCGTCCAGGACCAGCGAGGTGCCGGTCACGAAGGACGCCTGCGGACCGCACAGGTAGGCCACCGCCTCGGCGACCTCCTCCGGTTCGATGAGCCGTTTGACGGCGCTGTCCTGCAGCAGCACCTCGGACAGGACGCGTTCCTCGGGGATGCCGTGGGCGCGGGCCTGGTCGGCGATCTGCTGCTCGACCAGCGGGGTGCGCACATAGGCGGGGTTCACGCAGTTCGAGGTGACGCCGTAGGGCGCGCCCTCCAGGGCGGTGGTCTTGGACAGGCCCTCCAGGCCGTGTTTGGCGGCCACGTAGGCGGACTTGTAGGCCGAGGCGCGCAGGCCGTGCACCGAGGACACGTTGACGATGCGGCCCCATCCCTGGCCGTACATGTGGGGCAGGGCTCCGCGGATGAGCCGGAACGGTGCCTCCAGCATCACGGTGAGCACCGTGTGGAAGACGTCGGGCGGGAACTCCTCGATCGGGCGAACGAGTTGCAGCCCGGCGTTGTTGACCAGCACGTCCGTGCCGGCGGCGGCGTGTTCGGCGGCGTCCAGGTCGGTGAGGTCGAGGACGTGCGGCTCGACGGTGCCCCCGAGGCCGCGGGCCCTCTCGGCGAGCGCTTCCAGTCCTTCGGCGTCCCGGTCGACGGCTCTCACCTTGGCCCCGGTGGCCGCGAGCCGCAGCACGCAGGCGCGGCCGATGCCGCCGGCTGCACCGGTGACGAGGGCGGTGCGGCCACCGAGGTCGAGCGGGTGGATGGGGGAGGCCGGAAGGACACGGGGCGCGGTCATGTCTCGACCCTAGGCAGTACCCGTCCCCCACCCCATGTGGCCAGGCCCTACAGTTCAGCCGGTTCCAGTGGGGTCGAACCATGTGGGTGCATCCGCCATGGCCTGCTTGATCCGGAAACGGGCGAACTCCTTCAGATCCGGCAGTGCGTCCGCGGCGAACCAGCCGACGTCCAGCGACTCGTCGTCGTTGACCCGCGCCGTTCCGCCGACGGCCCGGCAGCGGAAGGTGATGTCCATGTACTGGCAGACGTCGCCGTTGCCGTACGTCACCGGGGCCAGCGCCTGGACCAGTACGACCCGCTCGACGACGCAGCGCACCGCGGTCTCCTCCTCGACCTCCCGCACCGCGCAGGCGGCGGGCTGTTCCCCCGGGTTGGGGATGCCGCCGATCACCGACCACCTGCGGGTGTCGGAACGCTGGTTCAGCAGCACTCTGCCCTCGTCGTCGAAGACGATCGCGGTGACCCCGGGGAGCCACAGCAGCTGCTGACCGGCGGAGGCGCGCAAGGTGCGGATGAAGTCGGGAGTAGCCATGCTCCGACCCTAACCGGCCGGTCAGGGCCCTCCCCGGCACTCCGGGGGGTGTACGGCGGGCGTGTCATCGCACGTCACCGGCGCGCCGCCCGCGCACACCGGCGCCGACGGCCCAGCCGAGTCCGCCCGCGGCGACGAGCACGAGGGCGGCCTCCGGGAGGACTCCGAGGCGGGTGGCGGGGGTCTGCGAGGAGCGCAGCGGCACCTCCTGCACCAGGGAGTCGGCGACGAACATGCCGGTCTTCTGCGTGACCCGTCCGTCCGGCATGATGATCGCGCTGACCCCGCTGGTCACCGGGACCGTGACGGCGCGGCTGTGCTCGACGGCGCGGACGCGGGACATGGCGAGCTGCTGGTAGGTCATCTCGCTGCGGCCGAAGGTGGCGTTGTTGCTGGGCACGGAGATCAGCTGGGCGCCGGCGGTGACCGTGTCGCGCACGGCCCAGTCGAAGGCGGCCTCGTAGCAGGTGACCAGGCCGACCCCGGCGCCGCCCATGCGGAAGACGCCCGGCTCGTCGCCCCGGCTGAAGTCCTGGCGGACCATCGACGTCCAGTTCTCGTTGATCGCCCCGACGAGCGAGCGCAGCGGGAGGTACTCGCCGAACGGCTGGATCTGCCGCTTGTCGTAGGTGTCGACGGGCCCCTTCACCGGGTCCCACAGGATCTGCTCGTTGAGCAGCCTGCCGTCCTTGCCGACCACGCCGCCGACCGAGATGGGCGCGTCGATCGCCTTGGCCGCCCTGTCGATGACGTCGCGCGCGTCGGCGTTGACGAAGGGGTCGATGTCGGAGGAGTTCTCCGGCCACAGCACGATGTCCGGCCGTTCGGCCTCGCCGGCCGCCACGCGGGCGGCCAGGCGCTCCGTCTCGCGCGCGTGGTAGTCGAGGACGGCGCGCCGCTGGGAGTTGAAGTCCAGGCCCAGCCGCGGCACGTTGCCCTGGACGACCGCGACGGTCACGGTGCCGTCCTCGGCCCGGTCGCCGACCAGCGGCCGGGCGGCCACGGCCGCCGTCACCGGGACGGCGACGCTCAGCACACCGACAGCCGCGGCGGCCCGCCGGACGGTGCCGGTGCGCCGTGCCCGGAGGGCCGACCGCGCGATCTCGCACAGGCCGAAGCCGCACAGCGCGACGGCGAAGCCGAGCACGGGAGTACCGCCGAGCGCGGCGAGCGGCAGGAAGACACCGTCCGCCTGGCCGAACGCGATCTTGCCCCAGGGGAATCCGTGGAACGGCACGCGCGCGCGTGCCGCCTCGCCGGCGGTCCACAGCGCGGCCGCCCACACGGGCCATCCGGGCAGCCTGGACACCGCGGCGACGCCCGCGCCGACCAGTGCGACGAAGACCGCCTCGATCACCGCGAGGGCGATCCACGGCCCGGGGCCGACCTCCACGCCGGTCCACACCAGCAGGGGCAGCAGGAAGCCGAGGCCGAAGAGGTAGCCGAGACCGAGCCCCGCCTTCCAGCCGCGTCCGCGCAGCACCCGGCCGAAGACGGCGAAGGCGGGCAGCGCCAGCCACCACAGGGTGCGCGGCGGGAAGCTGACGTAGAGGAGCAGGCCGGAGAGCGCGGCCGCGGCGGCCGGGAGGAGGCGGACGAGTCGCCTGCCCCGCGCCGTGGGCGCGGTCTGCGGCGGCATCGGGTCCGACTCGCCGACGGAGGTTGCGGTGACGGTCACTCCGGGAGTCTACGGGGAGTGACATCGCGGCCGACAGCACGGTCAGCCGGGGCCGACGCGGTCATGACGACGGTCGGGCGGCGGGCGGCGCGGCGCGCGCCGGATCGTTCCTGCGGGACTCGTCGCCGCACATCCCCGAACGACCACCAGCCGTTACGGTGTGCCGGCGCCTCTGTCGTGCGGCCGCTCGCGGGCGGCGCGGCGCCCGGCACCGACGCGGCAGACGCGTCCGCGCGGGGACCGGTCCCCGCGACGAGGGGGCCGAGCGCTCCTCCGCCCGGTGACGGACGCGCGCGCCCTCGTCCGCCCGGGCGGACGCGTCGACCGGACGTGCGTGCCGGCCGGCTCCGGCGTGGTTCAGCGCGTCGCGCCCGGTCTGCGCGGACGGAGCCGGTCGCGGATGACGCGTACCGCTGCCTCCGCGTCGTCCACGGTGACCGTGAAGGTGTGTCCGTCCCACATCTGCAGCACGACGCCCTCACCGCGGCGTACGACGACCGCCGTGCCCTTCTCGGGCCGCCAGCGGTAGCCCCAGCCGCCCCAGTGGCGCGGAGTGACGTGCGGGGCGAACTCCGCGCCGGCGACCTGGGAGAGCGGGATGCGGCGGCGCGGCACGCCCATGTGGCCGCAGCGCACTTCCAGGTGGTCCTCGTCGACCCGCAGCGCGACGTGCACGAAGGCGAGGGTTCCGAACAGGACGAGCAGCCCGGCGGCGATGCACCCGACGACGGCCATGACCAGCGGCGCGAGGCTGGCCGTCCAGGCGGAGTCGACGGCCAGTGCGATGCCGAGCGCCATGCAGGCGGCGCCGATCAGCGCCAGCAGCCACTGGTAACGGTTGGTCGCGCGACCGGTCCAGACCTCGGGGCAGGGGGCGTGCTCGCCGTGGCGGTGGTCCCTCATACGTTCGAGGTTACTCAGGATTCGCTCCGCGGGGACCGCGTAGCACAGCGTCACTGGGCCGACCGGGCGCGCGGCGGGCCGGGGCCTTCGCGGGCCGGCCGGCCCGGTGGTGGTTCACCCGGCGGTGGTGACCTGCCGGAGCAGCCGGCCTTCCGCGTAGGTGAGGGCGGCCGCGGGGAGCGTGCCCTCGCGCCCGCTCAGCAGGACCGTCAGGGTGCCGCTCGCCGGGGCCCCGGGGGCGGGCCGCTCGCCGATGCGGCGCAATGCCTGGGTGGCCACCGCCGTGGCGGAGCCGTGCAGGGCGAGCGGCGGGTCGGCGGGGCGCTGCACGGCGGCCCGGATGCGCTCGGCGACCAGCTCGTAGTGGGTGCAGCCCAGGACGACGGTCGTCACGTTCTCGGGGGTGAGCTCGGCGGCCGCGGCGACGGCGGCGGCGATCGCCGTCTCGTCGGCCCGCTCCACGGCCTCGGCGAGCCCCCAGCACGGCACCTCGGTGACGGCCACGCCGTCGGCGAAGTTCTGGATCAGGTCCTTCTGGTAGGGGCTGCCGGTCGTGGCCGGCGTGGCCCAGATGGCCAGCGGTCCGCCGCCGGCCGCGGCGGGCTTGATCGCCGGGACGGTTCCGATGACCGGCAGGTCCGGTTCGAGGCGGGCGCGCAGGGCGGTGAGCGCGTGCACGGTCGCGGTGTTGCAGCCGACGATCAGCGCGTCGGGCCGGTGCGCGGCGGCCGCCTCGGCGACGGCCAGGGCGCGCTCGGTGAGGTCCTCGGGCGTCCTGGGCCCCCACGGCATGCCGTCGGGGTCGAGGGAGAGGACGAGATCGGCGTCGGGACGCAGACGCCGCACCGCGGCGGTGGCCGCCAGCAGACCGATTCCGGAGTCCATGAGCGCGATCTTCACCCGGCCACGATAGACGATGGGCCGCTTCCGGCCGGTCCCGTGGGGCAGACTGCGCACGTGAGCGCCGTTGTGTGGACCACCGCCGGATCACTCGCCGCCTGGCTGTGGCTGTTGCTCTGCCAGGGCTTCTTCTGGCGTACGGATGTGCGGCTCCCGCCGTCGCGCGACCCGGGGACCTGGCCGTCGGTGTGCGTCGTCGTTCCCGCGCGCGACGAGGCGGCGGTGCTGCCCGCGAGCCTGCCGTCGCTGCTCGCCCAGGAGTATCCGGGACGGGCCGAGGTCTTCCTCGTCGACGACGGCAGCAGCGACGGCACCGGGGAGCTCGCGCGCGAGCTCGCCCGCCGGTCCGGCGGGCTGCCGCTCACCGTGGGTTCTCCGGGCGAGCCGCCCTCCGGATGGACCGGCAAGCTGTGGGCGGTGCGGCACGGCATCGGCCTGGCACGCGCGCGTGACCCCGAGTACCTGCTGCTGACGGACGCCGACATCGCGCACGCCCCGGACAGTCTGCGCCGGCTGGTGGCGGCGGCACGCACCGGTGGGTACGACGTCGTGTCGCAGATGGCCCGGCTGCGCGTGGAGAGCCTCTGGGAACGCCTGGTCGTGCCGGCCTTCGTCTACTTCTTCGCGCAGCTCTACCCGTTCCGCCGGATCGGGAAGGACGGGACGCGGACGGCCGCCGCGGCCGGCGGCTGTGTGCTGCTGCGCGCCGCCGCGGCCGAGCGGGCGCGGATCCCGGACGCCATCCGGCACGCCGTCATCGACGACGTGGCCCTCGCCCGGGAGGTCAAGCGCCGCGGCGGACGCGTCTGGCTGGGGCTGGCGGACCGGGCGGACAGCGTGCGTCCGTACCCGCGGCTGCACGACCTGTGGCGCATGGTGGCGCGCAGCGCGTACGCGCAGCTGCGGCACAGCCCGGTGGTGCTGGCCGGTACGGTCGCCGGGCTGGCCCTGGTGTATCTGGTGCCGCCCGTGGCGGTGATCGCGGGGGCGGGGACGGGGAGCCCGGTCGCGGCGGTCCTCGGCGGGGCGGCCTGGCTCGTGATGACGGGGACGTACCTCCCGATGCTCCGCTACTACCGGCAGCCGCTGTGGCTCGCTCCCCTGCTGCCGTTCACCGCGTTCCTGTACCTCCTCATGACGGTCGACTCCGCGGTGCAGCACCACCGGGGGCGCGGCGCGGCCTGGAAGGGCCGCACCTACGCCCGTCCGGACGCCGTGCCCGACGAGGGCTGACCGGACGGTTCCCGCGGCTCACTTCCGGCCCGGCGTCCAGTTCATGCCCCAGCCGTAGACGTGGTCGACGGTGCGCTGCGGGCTCACGCCCCGCTCGGGCACCAGGTAGCGGGCCTCGCGCTGCACGACGAGGTCACCGCCGCCGGTGTTGGTGATCAGGGCGAGCGCGCACACCGTGGAGGGGACGGTGCACTCGTCGAGCGAGAAGTCGATCGCGGCGCCGTGCTGCGGCTGAAGGGTGACCGTGGCGTGCAGGTCGGCGAAGGAGCGGGCGCCCTCGTAGACGGTGACGAAGACCAGGATGCGCCGGAAGAGGTGCTTGTGGTCGAGGTTGACGGTGAGGTTCTCGCCGGTGGTCACGGCACCGGTGCGGTCGTCCCCGTCCAGGTGGATGAACGGGGGCTGGTGCAGGGACCCGAAGGCGTTGCCGAGGGCCTGGACGACTCCCTTCCTGCCGTCGGTGAGTTCGTACAGGGCGCACAGGTCGAGGTCCAGGTCGGAGTGCATGGCGACCGGGCGGCCGAGCTTGGCGGCCCATCCCGAGAACTGCTTGCGCACCTGCCAGTTGAGGTTCACGTGCAGGGTCCCGGAGGTGCCGCCCTGCTTGGTCAGCGAGACCGTGGGGGCCGCCTTGGTGAGCGTCACCCTGGTCGGATGGACGGGCGCCGGCGCGGGAGGCAGCGCGGGCTGCGGCGGGGCGGCCGGCCGGGTCGCCGGGGGCGCGGTGACCGGGGGCGCCGCGGGCGGCACCGCGGCCGCCGGAGGCGCGGGGGCGGTGTGCTGCGGCTCGTCCACGGCGATGCCGTAGTCGGTGGCCAGGCCCTCGAGTCCGCTGCTGTAACCCTGGCCGACGGCGCGGAACTTCCAGGCGCCCTGGCGCCGGTAGAACTCGCCGAGCACGAACGCCGTCTCGCTGGTCGCTCCCGTGCTGTCGAAGCGCGCCGCCACGGTGCCGTTCGCGGCGTCCCTGACCTCGATGTACAGGTCCGGGACCTGTCCGAAGGCGCCGCCGTCGGAGGAGGCGGCCACGATCACGGTCTCGATGCCGGGCTCCACGCGCGCGAGGTCGAGAAGCAGGGTGTCGGTGACCCGGCCGCCGGCGTTCCGCTTGCCCTCGTGGCGGACGGCGCCGGAGGAGTGGGCGGGCTGGTTGTAGAAGACGAAGTCGTCGTCGGAGCGGACCTTCCCGCCGACCAGCAGGAGCGCCGAGGCGTCCGCGTCGGGGACACCGGGACCGGAGCGCCACCCCAGTTCCACCCTCAGTGCCGTGGTCGGCACCGGTGTGTTCGATCCTTTCGGCATTGACATGTCCGCCCCCATCACAGGTCGCCGCGCCAGGCCGCCGTGTCCCGGCATCCGTCGGGTTCTCGTCCGCACAACCTATTCCCCGCGGCGGGGAACTCCTACGGGGAGGGTGCGAGGACCGGTGGCCAACCGCCGGTAACCCGCCCGGAACTCGGCCTTTACACGAAATCCGCCCGGCGGAACGCCCTTTTTCCCCAAGTTCGCTCACATTGGGGATCCCCGGTCACGGCGGGAACGGAAAACAACCCTCTTATCGGTCTCCCCAACCAGCACATCGTGGGCTTAACTTATGTGCCATGACCTCCCCCCGCTCCACTTATGGTGGCGGCTACTACTCCGCCTCCTTCCCGGACACCCCGATCTACGACTCGCTCGTGGCCGAGCGAGGCACCCCGCAGATCGCCCCGATCCGGGTCCCCGCCGCGTACGACGCGCCGGCCAGTCATCTGCCCGCGCTTCCCTCGGCGTTGCCCGCCCTCCCGGCGGCCCCGGCCCAGCCCGCCTACGGCTATCCGCAGGCGCCGCAGCCCGCCCCGCTCCAGCAGGCGCCCGCGGCGTACATCCCGCAGCAGGCCACCGCGCCGCGCGGGTACCCCGGGCCCCAGCCGCAGCCGCCGCGTCCGGCCGCTCCCGGCGCGGGCTACGAGGCGATGCGCCCCGCGGCTCCCCGGCCCGGTCCGGCCCCGTACCAGGACCCGTACAACAACCAGCAGCAGTACCGCGGGTACTGAGCCGGCCCGGGGGCCGTCGGTGCCGGCTGGCACGATGGCCCCATGGGGAACGCGCGTCTGCACTCGATTCACATTCATCCGGTCAAGGCCTTCCGGAGCCTGCCGCTCCGGGAGGTCGTCGTGGAGCCCTGGGGGCCGGCCGGAGACCGGCGCTGGATGCTGATCGACCACGGGGGAAAGGTCGTCACCCAGCGCCGGCATCCACGCCTGGCCCTGGCCGCCGCCGAGCTCCTGCCCGGCGGCGGCGTCCGGCTGTCCGCGCCCGGGGCGCAGCCGGTGACGGTGCCCGTCCCCCGGCCCGGCAGGACGGTCCCGGTGGTGATCTTCGGCGACAAGGTGGAGGCGGTCCCGGCCGAGGACGACGCCGTGCACGCCTGGTGCAGCGCCTATCTCGGCGTCGACGTACGCCTCGTGCACCTGGACGATCCGGCCACGCGCCGACCGGTCGACCCGGAGTACGCGCGGCCGGGCGAGACCGTCACCTTCGCCGACGGCTATCCGCTGCTGCTCACCACGACCGCTTCGCTCGACCATCTCAACTCGCTGATCGAAGAGGGTGACCACCCGGCCGAGGGCCCGCTGCCGATGAACCGCTTCCGTCCGAACGTGGTCGTCGAGGGCACCTCCCCCTGGGACGAGGACACGTGGACGCGCGTCACCATCGGTGAGGTCCCCTTCCGCGTGGCGAAGCCCTGCGGCCGGTGCGTGGTGACGACCACCGACCAGGAGACGGCCCGGCGCGGGAGGGAACCGCTGCACACGCTGGCCGCCCGCCAGCGGACCGGGGGCGGGCTCGTCTTCGGACAGAACCTGGTGCCCCTCTCCACCGGCACGATCCGTGTCGGCGATCCCGTGGAGATCCTGGCGTAGCCGTTCCCGCCCGGGTGGACGGGAACCGGCCCCCGGGGCCGCGCGCTGGCCTTTCACGAGAGGTCCATGAGAGACCGGGCGGGGGACGGGGGCGTGGACGGTGCGGGCGATCAGCGGACTCCGGCGCCTACGGCACAACCCGCTGTGCCGCAGGACCGACCTGGCCGAGGCCCGGGTGGCACTCGTGGCACTGCTGCTCGCCCTCGTCGCCGCCCCGGTGGCCGGCTGTCTCGTCGGCGGCGCCGCCCAGAGCGCGTTGCAGCGGTCCGTCCGCGCGGGCCGCCGACCCGGAGAGCTCCTCCGGCCAGGACCCGCACAGCCGCGTCCTCGCCCGCTGGAGCGCGCCGGGCGGCACCGAGCGGGGCGGGCCGGTGCCGACGCGCCTGGAGGACCCGCGGCCGGGCGACCGCTTCGGGATATGGACCGACGGACAGGGACGCGTCGCGGCCCGCCCGCTGGACCCCGCCACGGCGACGACGCACGCCGTG
>NZ_JAPSKQ010000068.1:18335-31688 GCF_031181555.1 Streptomyces sp.
GGGCGGGCCGGTGCCGACGCGCCTGGAGGACCCGCGGCCGGGCGACCGCTTCGGGATATGGACCGACGGACAGGGACGCGTCGCGGCCCGCCCGCTGGACCCCGCCACGGCGACGACGCACGCCGTGCTCGCCGGGTTCGGCGCGGCCCTGGTGGCCGCGGCCCTGGCCGAGGGCGGCAGACGGCTGATCGTCTGGCGCACGGTCCGCCGCCGGTACGCCCGTTGGGACCGGGCCTGGGGCAGGGCGGGCCCGGACCGGGGCAGGACGGGCACCGGCAACTGACCGCGTTCCGCCTCCGGTCAACCCCGTGCCCGCGCGCACGCTACGGTGGTCCGGCCGAACCGATCGGCGACAACCCGCGCGCGAGCGAGCCGTAGGGTCGGCTGCGGCGTCCAACGGGCGAACGAGCCACAGATACGACGAGGTGGGGGCACGGCTACACCATGGCACAGGGCACGGTCCAGGTGACGCACACCGGCACATCGAGGTGGCGCCGCCGCACGGGTGAGTACGCGTCGCTCGCCGCCGCCCTGGAGGCCGCGGCCGACGGCGACGTCCTCACCGTCGCTCCCGGCACCTACCGGGAGAACCTCGTCGTCCAGCGGGCGGTGACCCTGCGCGGCCCCGAGGGCTCCCCCGGATCGGTGCGCATCGCACCCGTGGACGGGGTCCCGCTGACCGTGCGCGCCTCGGCGGTGGTGCAGGACCTGCACGTGGAGGGCCAGGACGCCGCCGCCCCGGCCGTACTGGTCGAGGAGGGCACCCCGGAGCTGCGCGACGTCCGCGTGGTCACCCGCTCCGCGGCCGGCATCGAGGTGCGCGGCAGCGCCCGGCCCACGGTGCGCCGCTGCACGGTCGACAACCCGGCGGGCGTCGGCATCGCCGTACTGGACGGCGGGGGCGGGGTCTTCGAGGAGTGCGAGGTGGTCGCCGCGGGGCAGGCCGCCGTGGCCGTACGCGGTGGGGGCCATCCCCGTCTGGAGCGCTGCCGGGTGCACCACGCCTCGGGCTCGGGCCTGACCGCGACCGGGGAGAACTCGGCGCTGGAGGCGGTGGGCTGCGAGGTCTACGAGGTGCGGGGCAGCGGTGTCCAGGTGACGAACCGCGCCACCGCGCATCTCACCGACTGCGAGGTGCACCGCACGACCGGGGACGGCGTCACGCTCGACACGGACGCGGTGCTGACGCTGGCCGACTGCCGGATCCACGACATCCCGGAGAACGCGGTCGACCTGCGGTCCCGGTCGGTGCTCACGCTGACCCGCACCAGCGTGCGGCAGTTCGGCCGCAACGGTCTGTCGGTGTGGGATCCGGGCACGCGCGTGGACGCCAACCAGTGCGAGATCTTCGACAGCACCGGCGACTACCCGGCGGTGTGGGTGAGCGACGGCGCCACCGCCGTACTGGACTCCTGCCGGGTGCACGACGTGCCGGACGCGCTGTTCGTCCTCGACCGCGGTTCGCGCGCGGACGTGGTCGACAGTGATCTGTCGCAGGTGCGCAACACGGCGGTGTCGGTGAGCGACGGCGCCACCGCGCAGCTGGACGACTGCCGGATCCGGGACGCGGCGACCGGCGCCTGGTTCCGGGACCACGGCAGCGGCGGCACGCTCAGCAACTGCACCCTGGACGGCGCGCAGACCGGTGTGATCGTCACCAAGGGCGCCGACCCGACCGTCGAGCGCTGCACGATCGGCTCCCCGGCCGAGGCCGGCGTCTACGTCTCGGCCGGTGGCCGCGGCACCTTCCTCAACTGCCGGGTCACGGGCAGCGGCGGCTACGGCTTCCACGTGATCGACGGCAGCCGTACGACGCTCAGGAAGTGCCGCACCGAGCGCTGCGCGCGCGGTGGTTACGAGTTCGCCGAGGGCGACGCGGCCTCCGGTGCGGGCGGTCCGGTCGTCGAGGACTGCACGAGCGACGAGAGCGGGAGCCTGACGCCGGCGCCGGCTTCGGAGCCGGCCGTGCAGACGGTGGGCCACTCCCCGGGTCTGCTGGGCCCGGTTCCCGGTCAGCGCACCGCATCCGCACCGCCCGCGGCGCCCGTCCCGTCCTTCGAGCCGGAGCGGGCGGCGCGCACCTCGAAGGACGTCCTCGGCGAACTCGACGCGCTGGTGGGCCTGGAGAGCGTCAAGCGCGAGGTGCGGGCCCTCATCGACATGATCGAGGTGGGCCGGCGTCGGCAGCGGGCGGGGCTGAAGGCGGCGTCGGTCAAGCGGCATCTGGTGTTCACGGGCTCCCCCGGCACCGGCAAGACCACCGTCGCCCGTCTGTACGGCGAGATCCTCGCCTCGCTCGACGTGCTGGAGAAGGGGCACCTGGTCGAGGTGTCCCGGGTCGACCTGGTCGGCGAGCACATCGGCTCCACGGCGATCCGCACCCAGGAGGCGTTCGAGAAGGCGCGCGGCGGCGTGCTGTTCATCGACGAGGCGTACGCCCTCTCCCCGGAGGACGCCGGGCGGGACTTCGGCAAGGAGGCCATCGACACCCTGGTGAAGCTGATGGAGGACCACCGGGACGCCGTGGTGGTGATCGTCGCCGGCTACACGGCCGAGATGGAGCGGTTCCTCTCGGTCAACCCGGGGGTGGCGTCCCGTTTCTCACGGACGATCACCTTCGGGGACTACGGTCCCGGGGAACTGCTGCGGATCGTGGAGCAGCAGGCCGAGGAGCACGAGTACCGGCTGGCACCGGGGGCGGGCGAGGCGCTGCTGAAGTACTTCACGGAGCTCCCCAAGGGGCCCGCGTTCGGCAACGGGCGCACCGCGCGGCAGACGTTCGAGGCGATGGTCGAGCGGCACGCGAGCCGGGTCGCCCAGCTCGACGAGCCGACCACCGACGACCTGACCCTCCTGTACGCCGAGGACCTGCCCGCGCTGCCCTGAGCACCGCCCCCGCTACGCCGAGGGCACCGGGGGGCCGGCCGGGCCGCCGCCGTCGGGGTCTGCCGTGTGCCGTGGCGCCGGTACCTCCGGCCGCAGCCGGGCGAGCAGCCTGCGGCGTTCCTCGGCGAACGCCGGGTCCGCCTGGTAGTCGGAGTGGCCCAGGATGGGCGCGGGCAGCGGGTGGGCGCCGGTACGGCCGTAGGCGAGGGGGTCCTTGAGCGGGGCGCGGTCCACCTCGGGGTCGCGGTCGCCGGGCAGCCGCACCGGGCCGCCGATGGGGTCGGTGAGCCGGTACAGGTTGCGCCAGCAGTCGACCTCCTGGTGCAGGGAGCCGAGCGCGGCCGGACCGAAGTGGGCCGGGAACCAGCGGCCGTACAGCCGCTCCAGCGGGGAGCCGTAGGTCAGCAGCGCGACGCGTCTGCGGGTGGACGGCGGGAGCTGCCAGGCCGCGGCGGCGGCGAGGACGCTGCCCTGGGAGTGGCCGGAGATCACCAGCCGTCCGCCGGTGGCCTGTGTCCAGGTGGCGATCCGCCAGGTCAGGTCGGGCACCGCGCGCTCGGCGTAGCAGGGCGGCGCGAAGGGGTGGGCGGCGCGCGGCCAGAAGGTGCCGACGTCCCACAGGATGCCGATGGTGCGCCGCGCGGAGGCGTCCTTGTAGGCGCGCCGGCCGCAGGCGACGAGGAGGACGAAGCCCAGTCCGATCAGCCAGGAGCCCAGCGCCTGCGCGGTCTCGGCGGCGCCGTGGACGACGGCGTACGAGTCCTGGGTCGCCGCGCCGGGCGTCCGGTCGGTGATCGTGGCGCCGACGAGGGCGCCGGCGCCCAGCAGCAGGGTGGCGGCGGAGGTGGCGGCGACGATGCGTGGTGCGCGGTCGGTGAGGGCGGCCATCGCGCGGGCGGTGGCGATGCGGCGGGTGCGGCCGGGGTCCCCCGTCTCGCCGGGGTACTCGTGTTCCACGGCGGCGTGCTCGGCCCGTGCGAGACGCCAGGCGCGCCGGGCCAGCCAGCCGCACAGCACCAGCAGCAGCACCAGCAGCGGCGGGATCACGGACGCCTGCCAGGTCAGCAGCACCGGTGGTCCGGGGATCGACGTCCCGGTGCCGTCCAGCCAGTCGGACATCCGCTGGGACACACCGCCGGACATCACGCCGCCGAGCGCGCAGGCGAGCATGGCGACCGCCGGGCCGGCCAGGCCCCGCATCGCGGTGCGCCGGTCGGGGTCGGCGCGGTACAGGGCGTGGGCGACGCCGGCGAGGACGATCACCAGGAGCCCCTGGACGAGGGCGAGGGCGCCGAAGGTCGGATCGCCGGGCAGCCGGCCCGCCGACTCCCACCCGTCGCGTTCCCACCCGGCGTACAGGAAGGCCAGCGCGAGCAGCACGAGGGCCGCGAGGGGCAGGCGCCGCACCAGACGCGCGTCGAGTTCGTCGTCCAGACGGCGTTCGGTGCGGCCCCGGCGGCAGACCACCCACACCACCGCGCACGCCCCGACGGCCAGCACCGTCTCCAGGAGCACTCCGAGCACGGCCAGGACGGCGGGGCCGCCGGGTTCGCGGTCGTGGCGGGCGGCGGCGGAGCCGACCGCGGCGGCGACCGTCAGCAGCCCGGCGGCGGTGTGCGCGGCACGCAGTCGCGCGACCAGGCGCCGGCCGTACCAGAAGCCGGGCCGCCCCAGTGCGGTGCGGTCGCCGGCCTCCTCGGACTCCGGGTCGCGGGTCATCGGCTGCTGGGACTCGTACGCGTTCCAGGTGCGCAGGGACAGGTACCACAGCAGGCCGGTCAGGGCGGTGGGCACCAGGGCGGCGAGGGCGAGCCTGCGGCCCGGGAGGCTCCACCAGCCGCCGTCGGAGACCTCGGGTGAGAGGAACCCGAGCCAGGAGTGCCGCTCGGCGCACGTGCGCGTGCCCGCGCACTGCCAGGCGGCCAGGTCGAGGGCGACCTCGCAGGCGGCCGCGACGAGCAGCACCGTCAGGCTCAGTCCGGCCAGCCGGACCAGCAGCCCGTACAGCCGGACCACGCGTGTGCGGCCCCGGGCGGTGGGGCGCATCCAGTGGGCGAGGTTGACCACCATGAAGGGCAGCAGCAACAGCCACAGGGCACGGGTGCCGTTCCCGGAGGTGAGGTTGCACCAGACGTAGGCCTCGGGGACGGGCCCGTCGCGGCGGTCGGCGGGCCGCTGCTCCGCGTCGGCGTCGTCGGCGCGCCGGAACACGGCGGCGATGTCGTCACCGGTGATCCGGACCGTGCGCGGATCGTCGAGCATGACCTCGGGGGTGGTGCCGCCCACCCCGTGGACCAGGAGTTCCAGGGCGGCCCCGGACGGCCCGGACCGTGTGGCGGTGCCGTCCGCGTTTCCCGCCGGTCCGTGTTCCTGCGTACGTTCCACTGATGCGCACTTCCCCCGTGACACGCCGTCGGCTCCGTCCGTGCGGGCACAGGATCTCCCGTGCCGGGACGGCTCACACCTCTCGTCACGGAATCTCCCCGATCCGTGTGACGAGCAAGCAACATACGGGATATCACTGACATGCGCGCGACGATCCACCGGTGGCACCCCGAGGGGTCCCGGCATGCGAGGATGGGACGCCCGCGCACCGACGACGCGGAGAACGCGCTCGTCGGAGTGGGTGCGCGGGGCGGCGTGTCGGACGGTTTCCAGGCGAAAGGACCGGAGCGTACGTGAGCGAGAATCAGAACCTCCTCGCGGAGCAGCGGCGCACCCTGATCCTCGACGAGGTCCGGCGCCGGGGCGGAGTCCGGGTCAACGAGCTGACCCGCAAGCTCGGCGTGTCGGACATGACCGTCCGCCGCGACCTCGACGCGCTGGCCCGGCAGGGCGTGCTGGAGAAGGTGCACGGCGGGGCGGTCCCCGTGGTGGAGGCGAGCACGCACGAACCCGGTTTCGAGGCCAAGTCGGGCCTGGAGCTGAGCGCCAAGGAGGACATCGCGCGGGCGGCGGCCGAGCTGGTGTCCCCGGGTGCGGCGATCGCGCTCTCGGGCGGTACGACGACGTTCGCGCTGGCGCACCGGCTGCTCGACGTCCCCGATCTGACGGTGGTCACCAACTCGGTGCGGGTGGCCGATGTCTTCCACGCGGCGCAGCGCACCTCGGGCCCCCGGCAGGGCGCGGCCACGGTGGTGCTGACCGGCGGGGTGCGCACTCCGTCCGACTCGCTGGTGGGGCCGGTGGCCGACCAGGCCATCGCGACGCTCCATTTCGATCTGCTGTTCCTCGGGGTGCACGGGATATCCGCCGAGGCGGGACTGTCGACGCCGAACCTCGCGGAGGCCGAGACCAACCGCCGGCTGGTGCAGTCGGCGAGGCGCGTGGTGGTGGTCGCCGACCACACCAAGTGGGGGACGGTGGGGCTGAGTTCGTTTGCGTCCCTGGACCAGGTCGACACCCTCGTGACCGACTCCGGGCTGCCGGAGGGGGCGCGCGCGGAGGTCGCGGAACATCTGCGGCGGCTGGTGGTGGCGGGTGAACCCGAGGAGCCCGACGACGAGTCCGCAGCCACCTGACGGGCCGCCGGCCCGGGTGTGCGCTGCCCGGTTCGCCGTAACTCCGTTTCCTGTCCGGGGGGTTGCGTCCACGGCTCACCTTCTGTGTCCCGTGGGGCCCGACTTCGTCCGGGCCGCGTCCGTCCGTCTGGTCTTCGTCCGGGAGATCTCCGCCGCCCCGGAGCCGGTCTGCCGCGCTCCGGCCGAGGACGTGACCGGCTGGACCGAGCGGTCCGGGGCGGCAGCCCCGGCCCGTCCCCTCGACGGCGGCGCGGGGCGCGAGATCCGGCTCCGGGCGGCACCCGCTTCCGCGGGACGGTCCTCGTGGCGAAGGAACCCGAGGTGTGCGCCCGACGCGTCGACGTGACCGACGCGCCCTCGCAAAGGAGCGGCGGCCGGTGCCGGCCCGGGCGGGCACGCGGGTGCGGTGGACGTCCGCCGACGGCACGGCACCGTTCCGTCTCGCGCTCAGGGCCGCGCGGCCGGGTCCGGGCCGGGCGTTCCGTTCCGCGGTGGCCTCGCCGGACCGGCGGCTCACGCGGTAGGAGGGGTCCGTCCGGCCGTTCCCGCCGGACAGGCGCCGGCCGTCGGTCGGTCCGGCCAGACGCCGGTCCGCAGCAGGGTCTCGATCGCCGCCGTGTAGGGCGCGATGTCCAGGCCCTGCTCGGCCAGCCAGGCGTCCGCGTAGTACTTGTCGAGGTAGCGGTCCCCCGGGTCGCACAGCAGCGTCACCACGCTCCCCCGCCGCCCGTCGGCCACCATCTCCGCGACGATCTTCAGCGCGCTCCACAGGCCGGTGCCGGTCGAGCCGCCCGCCTTGCGGCCGATGGCCCGCTCCAGGGCCCGCACGGCGGCCACACTGGCCGCGTCGGGCACCTTCATCATCCGGTCGACGGCGCCGGGCACGAAGCTCGGTTCCATACGGGGCCGGCCGATGCCCTCGATGCGGGAACCGCAGTCGCAGGTGACGTCCGGATCGCCGGTGGTCCAGCCCTCGAAGAAACACGAGTTCTCCGGATCGGCGACACAGATGCGGGTGTCGTACTGCATGTAGTGCACGTAGCGCGCGAGGGTCGCCGAGGTGCCGCCGGTGCCGGCCGTGGCGACGATCCACGCGGGCTCCGGGAACCGCTCCAACTCCAGCTGCCGGAAGATCGATTCGGCGATGTTGTTGTTGCCGCGCCAGTCCGTGGCCCGTTCGGCGTAGGTGAACTGGTCCATGTAGTGGCCGCCGGTCTCCACCGCGAGGGCCGCGGACGCCTCGTACATCGTGCGGGGGTCGTCCACGAAGTGGCACCGCCCGCCGTGGAACTCGATCAGGCGGCACTTCTCGGCGCTCGTCGTGCGCGGCATGACGGCGATGAAGGGGACGCCGATCAGCTTCGCGAAGTACGCCTCGGAGACGGCCGTCGAACCGCTGGACGCCTCGATCACCGGGCGGCCCGGACGGATCCAGCCATTGCAGAGCCCGTAGAGGAAGAGCGAGCGGGCCAGCCGGTGCTTGAGGCTGCCGGTGGGGTGGGTCGACTCGTCCTTCAGGTAGAGGTCGATGCCCCACCGCTCGGGCAGCGGGAAGCGCAGCAGGTGGGTGTCGGCCGAGCGGTTGGCGTCGGCCTGGACCCTGCGCACGGCCTCTTTCAGCCAGGCGCGGTAGGCGGGGTCGCTGTGGTCGGCGTCGAGGGTGGCGCCGGTCGGGGTGGGGTGGGGGGTGCTCACGACGGGGCTCCTTACGCTGAGCGCCGACGGCGTCTCGCGCGGCCGGTACACCGATCATAAGCACCCTCCACACCACTTCCCACCTGCATAAACGCATCTTTGAGCGACTCAAAGGGACCCCTGGGGCGAAGGGGGCGCGGGGGCGCGGGGGCCCAGGGGCGCGAGTGCTCCGGGCGCCCCTGGGAAGGGGGTGCGCGTACTGGCGCTCGACGGCGGGTGGGGGCAGACTGCACCGGCGGGAGCAGGGTCCCGTACCGGGGCACACTGGTTCTGGACACGGGCCGGCCCACGGAGCACGGTCCGGCACACCGACGCGCACAAGGGGGCGGGCGGCATGGCGGAGCCGGAGTTCACGGCCACGGGCGTGCGGATCGGCAAGCGGCTGCGGTCGCTCACCCGGGCCGGCCAGGTCCGGATCAGCGA
This sequence comes from Streptomyces sp., assembly GCF_031181555.1. Taxonomy (GTDB): domain Bacteria; phylum Actinomycetota; class Actinomycetes; order Streptomycetales; family Streptomycetaceae; genus Streptomyces; species Streptomyces fimbriatus. The sequence goes on from NZ_JAPSKQ010000068.1 coordinate 26,861, forward strand.
CGGCAGGCTGGAGCTGCTCACCAGCTACGGCAGCGAGATCGACAGTGCGCCGGTGCAGGCGGTCCGTGCGTCCCGGCCCTGGTTCGCGCCCGAGGACCGGGCGCTGGCGGACCTCAACGGCAAGCGGTACCTGCTGACCCTGGGCGACCACGATCCCGCGCCGGGTGAACCCGGTCCGCCCGCCGCCCGCCGTTTCATCGAGGCCGTGCGCCGGGCGTCGGGGCGCGACGTCTGAGATGCCCGTGACTTGCGTCACTCCACCCCGTGCGTCACTCTGTTCTCACGTCACTCTGGGTTTACCGGCGATAACGCTGCGAACCAGCCCGCCGGCCACGACAGCAGGCGGCAGCGTCATACGGGCTTCCTGCTGGATCCGTACTCCGTGTTCTTCCGGACGTCCTTCCGGACCTGACATCGGGGAGTCGCAGCCGTGATCAGTCATCCGAGCAGGCACTGCACGGTGGAGCTCCAAGCCCTGCCGTCGCGGATCGGCCAGGTCCGCAGAATCGTATCTGCGCAGTTGCGCTACTGGCACATGGATTCCCTGATAGACCGGGCCTCGCTCGGTGTGACGGAGTTGCTGTCCAACGTCCACCGGCACGCCCGGCCCGACAAGACGTGCACCGTCGAGATGGAGCTGCTGCTCGACCGGCTCAAGGTCTCGGTGCGCGACCACGACCCGCGTCTGCCGGTCGTGGAGGACGCCGGTCCGCTCGCCACCTGCGGGCGTGGGCTGGCGATGGTGGCCGCGATGAGCGAGAGCTGGGGCGCGCTGCCGGACGGCGATTCCGGCAAGGTGGTGTGGTTCACCCTGCCGACGCCCTCCGCGACCGCCCCGGCGGGCTGGGACCGGCATCCGCGGCTCGCGGCCGGCGAACACCCCGGTCACCGGTTCACGGAGGTGGCGCTCGTCGAGCCCGCCGCCGAGGACCACCGGCCCGAACCCGCTCCCGCCCGGTCGGCCGTTCCAGGCTGACCGGGCGGTGACACGCCTTCCCCGGCTCGTTCGCCCGCGGGGCGCCCGAGGCGGACGGCGAGGTCTTCCAGGTGCTTCACCTGTCGGCGCCGGAGCGGGACCGGCTGCCCCGGGGGCGCCGGTGGTGAGCGCGGTCCGCACCGGGCCGGGCGATGCGCCGCGCGGCCGGGTCACGGAGGTCGAGGTCTTCGTCCCCGGACCGGCCGAGGGCATCGGCGCGTCGGGGTCCGGACGGGGTTCACCAGGGTGACGGGTGGCTCCCCCGCCCCGGGGAGTGCGGGTCCTCGTGGTGGCCGGTTTCGACGGCCGGCTGCCGGGCGGCGGCGTGGTGGCCCCGACCGCCGCCGCCCGTTCGGGCGGCGGCGGTCCCGGGACGGCGCGTCTGCCGGGCCGGTGGTCAGGTGGCCGCCTGGTCGCTGTCCCGCATCGCGCCCCAGCCGTGCCAGCGGTCGACCTCGATCCAGGCGCTGACCCGGGCACGCTCCCGGTCCGGATAGGCGTCGCCGGTGTAGTGCCGGGAGAGGCGGTCGATGTCGGCCAGCCCCTCGTCGTCGCGCATCTCGACGACGCGGCCGATCAGGGTGACGTGGGTGTACCAGTCGTCGGCCAGGACGGTGAGGGTGACGCGCGGGTCGCGGCGCAGGTGTTTCAGGCGTACCCGGCCCCCGTCGAGGTTGATCAGCGCACGGCCGTCCTCCCACAGGTACCAGGTGGGGGTGGAGACGGGCGCGCCGTCGGAGCGGAGCGTGGCCATGACGCAGGGGTTGGGACGGCGCAGCAGGGCGTCGGCCTCGGGGGGCAGCGGGGGCTTGGACATGACGGTCTCCTCTGATGTTCTCCGGACGGATCCCGCACGTTTCGTACGGGAGTTCAGGCGGTGGGCTCGTCGAAGCTGGCGTAGTAGGCGGCGGCCATGTCCTCGTCGCCGTGGCCCTGGGCGGCGGCCCGCTCCAGGCGTTCGGCGCTCGCGGCGGCCACGTCCAGGCGGACGCCGTGCTGTTCGCCCGCCCGCACGATCAGACGGGCGTCCTTGGCGGCGGTGGTCACGGCGAACTGGGCCGGGGACAGCCGTCCGTCGAGGATCAGGCCGGCCTTGGCGCGCAGATAGCCCATGTCGAGCGGGCCGTCGGTGATGAGGTCGAAGAAACCCTCCGGTGCGACGTCGAGGGCCCCGGCGAGGGCGAGGGTCTCGCCGGCGGCGGCGGTGGCCGCCAGCACCCAGCTGTTGGCGACCAGCTTCAGGCGGGTCGCGCTGCCCGCCGCCCCGTCCTCCCCGGTCCACACGGTGCGCGCGCCGACCGCGTCGAACACCGGCGTCACCCGGTCCCTGCCCTCGGCGGGGCCGGCGGCGAGCACGGTCAGCTGTCCCGCCTCGGCCGGCTGCCGGGTGCCCAGGACCGGGGCGTCGTAGAAGTGCAGGCCGTGCCCGCGGGCGAAGCCGGCCAGTTCGGCGACGCCCTCGATCCCGGCGGTCGTGGACTGTGCCCAGGCCGTTCCCCGGCGCAGGGCGGGAGCGGCCTGACGCATCGTCTCCAGGGTGGCGGCACCGTCGTACAGCACGGTCAGCACGACGTCGGCGGACTCGACCGCCTCGGCGGGGGTGCCGGCGACGTACGCGCCGTCGGCGGCGAGCGGGGCGGCCTTGGCGCGGGTGCGGTTCCAGGCGCGGACGGTGTGTCCGGCACGGACGAGGTTGCGGGCCATCGCCGCGCCCATGATGCCGGTACCCAGGACACTCACGGTCAGCTTGTCGGTCATGACGTCGGCTTTCCTTCTGTCGGGCCGTCCGGCGGGCCGTCTTCCGCGGTCGGCGCTCGTCGGTCATTGTGCGTGGTCCGGTCCGGCGCGGGGGCCGGTTGCCGGCCGACGCGCCCGCTCGGGAGGGGTTCCTTCCCCCAGTAGGGGCCGCGTGCCTCCAGTAGGGGGCGCGGCGCGATCCGCTACGCCAGTGCCGCCAGCGGATCGTCCAGCACCGGCTGCCAGGCCAGCTCGGCGGCACCGACCAGGCTGTTGTGGTCCAGGGTGCAGGCGAGGATCGGGACACCGCCGCTGCGGCCCCACAGGCTGCGGTCGGCGACGACGGCGCGCAGCCGGTCGGGGTCGGCCTCCAGGAGGGTGCGGTGCAGGCCGCCGAGGATGATCCGGTCGGGGTTGAGGATGTTGACCAGGCCGGCCAGGCCGAGGCCGAGACGGTCGATGAGGGCCTCGGTGGCCGTGCGCACCGCCGGGTCGTCGTACTGCCCGCGGATCAGGTCGTCGGCCTGCTTCAGCAGGGACATCTCGGGGCCCGGTGCGCGTCCCGCCGCGGTGAGGAGGGCCAGCGGGTCCGCCTCCACGTCCAGGCAGCCGCGGCTGCCGCAGTGGCAGGGGCGGCCCTCGGGGTTGACGGCGAGGTGGCCGACCTCCAGGGCGAGGCCCGAACTGCCCGAGTGCAGGCGGCCGTCGAGCACCAGCGCACCGCCCACCCCCCGGTGGCCGGTGGCCACGCACAGCAGGTCACGGGAGCCGCGCCCGGCGCCGTGCCGGTGCTCGGCCAGGGCGGCGAGATTGACGTCGTTGGCCGCGAAGGCGGGTCCGGGGAGGCCGGCCGCACGGACCTGCTCGGCGAAGATCTCCCGCACCGGTGCGCCCGCGGGCCAGGCCAGGTGCAGCGGGTTGAGTGCCAGCCCCTCCGGTTCGGCCACCGCCGACGGCACCGCGAGACCCGCGCCCACGCACCGCCGTCCGGTCTCCCGCAGCAGTTCCGCGCCGGCCGCGACGACGGAGCCCAGCACCTTCGCCGGATCGGCGTCGACCACCTCGCAGCCGGGCGTCGTGGCGACGATGCGGCCGCCGAGCCCGACCAGGGCCGCCCGGAAACCGTCGGCGTGCACCTGCGCGGCGAGCGCCACGGGCCCGTCCTCGGCGACCGAGAGCCGGTGCGAGGGACGCCCCTGCGAACCGGCCGCCGCGCCGGGCCGGGCGTCCACCCGGATCAGCCCGAGCGCCTCCAGTTCGGCGGCGACCGCACCGGCCGTGGCCCGGGTCACCCCGAGCTCGGCGGTGAGCACCGCGCGGGTCGGCGCGCGTCCGGTGTGCACGAGCTCCAGCGCGGGGCCGAGCGCACCGCGCCCCCGGTCCAGCCGCGTCCTCGAGGTGGTCCCTTCCCCCGCCGGCCGGGGGTCCGCCTTCCCGCTCATGAGGGCGAGTCTCCCATGATCCGCAATCGGCGCCGACTGCAGGCCGCCGGCCCGCACGGTGACGTCCAGCCGCCCGGTCGGCCCCAACTCCCGCGGCCCGTGCCCGCGTACACCCTCGGCACCCGTGGTACGCGAGCCGGGACGGCCCCCCGAAGACGCACAGGTCGCCGCTGCGCGGCTCGATGTCCGCGCAGGGGCGGTCCGGGTCTCGGTGCTGCCGAAGCGGAAGACACAGGTGTCGCCGGGGCTCGGCGACACCACGGGCGCGTCCGCCTTCTCGTCGCCGTCACGGTGCGTGCCCGTGCGGGCGTCGGCGTCGTAGAAGTCGACGAGCGCGATGTCGTACACGGCACCCCGCGCGGCCTCGGCGCCGAGCGCGTCGGTCACCGCGCGGCGGGCCGACTCGCCGAGCCGGCCGGTGAAGGGCTTCACCGCAGCGCCGTCGACGACGGTGCGGGCGTAGCCGTACGGGTACCAGTACCGTCCGAGGCACACCTGCCGGGCCGTCATGGTGCCGCCTCCGGGAGGGCGCACCGTGCGCGGTCCGGCGGGCGGCCGGGCACTCCCCCGGTCCCGGCCTCGCTCGGCCGGGGCCCCGCCCACGAGCATCGAGCAGCTCGCGCCGGGCCCGGGCGTCCGGCACGTGCACCGCGCCGGGCGCCACCTGGGTGCG
>NZ_JAPSKQ010000244.1 GCF_031181555.1 Streptomyces sp.
GATTCTGCGCGCTCGGCTCGGTCAAGACCAACATCGGCCACCTCGGAGCCGCCGCCGGCATCGCCGGACTCATCAAGGCCGTCCTGGCCCTGGAACACCGGCAGATCCCGCCGAGCCTGCACTTCGACCGGCCCAACCCGCTCATCGACTTCGACGCGAGCCCCTTCCGCGTGCCCACCGCCCTGGAGGACTGGCCCGAGGGGGAGCACCCCCGCCGGGCCGCCGTCAGTGCCTTCGGCATCGGCGGCACCAACGCCCACGTCGTCCTGGAGGAGGCACCCCCCGCCGCACCCGCCGCGCCGCGCCCGCCCGAGGAGGAGCGCCGCGTGGTGCTGCCGCTGTCGGCGCGCACCGCCGGTGCCCTGCGCGGCCAGGCCGAGGCACTCGCCCGGCACCTGGAGCGCCGGCCGGAGCTGCGCCTGGACGACGTGGCCCACTCCCTGCGCACCGACCGGCCCGCGCTGCGCCACCGGCTCACCGTCTCGGCCGCCTCCCGCGCCGAGGCCCTCGACGCGCTGCGCTCCGCCGCCCCGGCCACCCCGCCGCTGTCCGACGACCCGGTCCGGGTGGCGTTCCTGCTGCCCGGCGGCGGCACCCAGTACCCCGGCATGGGCAAGGAGCTGTACCGCGACCACGCCGTCTACCGCGACACCGTCGACGAGTGCGCCCGCATCCTGCGGCCCGTCCTCGGTACCGGCCTGCGCACCGCCCTCTTCGAGGAGCAACGACCCGACGACCTCTCCGCGTTCCTCGGACTCGTCGTCACCGAGTACGCCCTGGCCCGCACCCTCATGGAGTCGGGCGTGCGTCCCGACGCGCTGATCGGCCACTCGCTCGGCGAGTACACGGCCGCCTGCCTGGCCGGCGTCATCGACCTGGCGGACATGCTGCCCCTGGTCACCGAACGCATCCGGCTCATCAGCTCCGCCGGCGGAGCCACGGTCGGCGTCGCCGCCCCGGCCGAGGAGATCCGGCCCCTGCTCGACGCCGAGCTGTCCCTGGCCGCCGTCAACGGCCCCAGCGCCTGCACCGTCGCCGGGCACCTCGACGCCGTCACCCGCTTCGAGGCCGAACTCACCCGCCGCGGCGTCCCGTTCCGCCGCCTGCGCATCCCCGTCGCGGCCCACTCCCACGTCCTGGACCCCGTCCTGCCGGCCTACGAGACCCACCTGCGCCAGGTCACCCTGCACCCGCCGCGCATCCCGTACGTCACCAACGTCACCGGCACCTGGATCACCGACGCCCAGGCCACCTCCGTACGGCACTGGATCGACCACACCCGCGACACCGTCCGGTTCGCCGACGGCATCACCGCCCTGTGGGACCGGCTGCGCCCCGTCCTCGTGGAGATCGGGCCCGGCGACACCCTGACCAAGCTCGCCACCGGCCGGCTCACCGACGAGGCACCGGTCACGGTGACCACCATGCGGCACGCCAAGGCCGAGGCGTCCGACGGGTTCGTCCTCGCCGAGGCGCTCGGACGGCTGTGGAGCGCGGGCGTGGACAGCGCCCTGCCCCCCGTGCCGGGCGCGCCCCGGCGGGTGCCGCTGCCCCCGTACGCCTTCGAACGCCGGCGCCACTGGATCGACGCACCGGGCGCCCGGACGGACCCCGCCGCGTCCGACGACGCCCCGGCCGCCGCGGACTCCGGCCTCGCCCCACGGCCCCGGCTGACGACCGAGCACGTACCGCCCCGCACGGACCGCGAACACGAGGTCACCCGGCTCTGGGAGGAGATTCTCGGCATCGGCGGCATCGGGCTGCACGACAACTTCTTCGACCTCGGCGGCGACTCGATGCGCGCCGTGCTGCTGGCGGGCCGGCTGCGCCAGGCCGGTGTCCTCGACGTCCCCGCGGCGACCCTGCTGGCCGCACCCACCGTGGCCGGGGTCCTCGCCACGGCCGACCAGCCGGCCGAGGAGACGCCGGACAGCACCACCACCGCGCTCGGCCCGCTGCTGCCGCTGCGCGCCGAGGGCACCGCCACGCCCCTGTTCTGCGTCCACCCCGGCGCGGGCATCGCCTGGCGCTACACGGGCCTGCTGCCCCACCTCGGCGGCGACCAGCCCGTCCACGGCATCCAGGCGGCCGGCCTCGACGGCACCCGGCCGCCCGCCCCGGACGCCGCCGCCATGGTCGCCCACTACCTCGACCTGGTACGCCAGGTGCAACCCCACGGCCCCTACCGGCTGCTGGGCTGGTCCTACGGCGGATTCGTCGCGCACGCCATGGCCTGCGCCCTCCAGCGCGACGGGGAGCAGGTCGAACTCCTCGCCATGCTCGACGCCCCCCAGCCGCACGGCACCGCCCACGACCCCGAGGCAGCCGAACGCCAGGTCGCTGCCCTGCTGTCCAGGGTGGCCGGGCTCGCGGTCGACGGGGCGCCCGTGGACACCGTCCTGGACCGGATCGACGCCCGGGTCACGGCAGACCCGTCCAGCGTCCCCGTCACCCGCGCCGAGGCCGCCGCCATCGCCGCCGTCATGCGCAACAACCTGCGCATCGCGCCGCAGTTCGCCCCCGGCGTCTATCGCGGGGACGTGCTGTTCTTCAGCGCCGCCGAGGAGCAGCCCACCGACTTCCCGGCGGACCTGGCGGTGCTGCCCGGCAAGGCCGACAGCTGGCGGCCCTACGTCGACGGAACCCTCCACGACCACCACGTGCCCTGCGGCCACTACGAGATGACCGAACCCGAACCGATCGCCCGTATCGGCGAAGCGGTCGCCAAGGCCCTGCGCGGCCTCGGTGACCGGGCCTCCACCTCCCCTTCCCCCTGAACCCGCGCGAGGAGAACCAGCGTGAGTGCGACCCAGGACCTCTACGAACTCGGTGACGCGCCCGAGATCGGCACCGCCCCGAAGAAGATGTACGCCTCGCTCATCCGCCGTGAGCGCTACGGACAGCCCGTCGATGCCTTCCGCACCGAGGTGGTCGACGTCCCGCCCGTGCGGCGCGGCCAGGTCCTGGTGAAGGTGATGGCGGCCGGCATCAACTACAACAACGTCTGGGCGGCGCTCGGTTCGCCGCTCGACGTGATCGCCGCGCGGCAGAAGGCGGGCGCCACCGAGGACTTCCACATCGGCGGCTCCGACCTGTCCGGAATCGTCTGGGCGGTCGGCGAGGACGTGCGCGGGGTGAAGCTCGGGGACGAGGTGGTCGTCCTCGCCAACCGCTGGGACGAGAAGGCCGAGGACATCCGCCTCGGCGGCGACCCCACCTGGTCCACCAGCCAGCGGGTGTGGGGCTACGAGGAGAACTACGGCTCCTTCGCCCAGTTCGCGGTGGTCGACGACTACATGTGCCACCCCAAGCCCGCGCGGCTGTCGTGGGCGGAGGCCGCCTGCTACATGGCGACCGCCGCCACCGCCTACCGCCAGCTGTTCGGCTGGCCGCCGCACACGGTGCGCCCGGGTGACCCGGTGCTGATCTGGGGCGGCGCCGGCGGGCTCGGCTGCATCGCCATCCAGCTCGTCCGGCACGTCGGCGGCATCCCCGTCGCGGTCGTCTCCAGCGAGGAACGCGGCGAGTTCTGCCTCAAGCTGGGCGCCGAGGGCTACGTCGACCGGCGGAAGTTCGACCACTGGGGGCGGCTGCCGGACACCTCCGACGACGAGGCCATGGGCCGCTGGCTGTCCGGAGCCCGCGCCTTCGGGCGGGCCTTCTGGGACGTGCTCGGCGAGCGTCGCAGCCCGCGCATCGTGCTGGAGCACTCCGGCGCCGACACCGTCCCCACGTCCCTGTACCTGTGCGACAACGGCGGCATGGTCGTCCTGTGCGGCGGCACCACCGGCTACAACGGCGACGTCGACCTGCGGTTCCTGTGGATGCGGCAGAAGCGCCTGCAGGGCTCGCACGTCGCCACCGCCCGCGAGGCACGCGAGGTGACGCGGCTGATCGACCAGGGAATCATCGACCCCTGCCTGTCCCGGACCTTCGATTTCGACGAGATCGGCCTCGCGCACCAGCTCATCCACGACAACCGCCACCCGGCGGGCAACATGGCGGCCAGGGTCGGCGACCGCGGGTGATTCACGCCCGGCCAGAGGGGTACCTGCGGCGGGGTACGACGCACACGCACCTCCCGGAGGTACCCCCATGGGCAAGCTGGGCGACATGATGAACAAGGCCAAGCAGATGGCCAAGGGTCACCCCGACCAGGCCGACAAGGGCGTCTCGGGCGCCGAGCGCATGGTCGACGAACGGACCGGCAACAAGTACGACGCCAAGACCGACAAGGCGGCCGACGCGGCGCGACGTTCCTACCGGGACGGCGGCACGCCCGAGCGCTGAACCGACCCGCCGCCCGTCCCCCATGCGCCGGGGACGGACGGCGTCCGCTCAGCCGCGAGTGCCGACCCGGCCGGTGACGTAGCTGAACGCTCCCGCACCGACGCGCACGACCCGCACCCGCACGGCGTGGGCGGGATCGGCGCGCAGGCACACACGCAGACCGTCCCTGCAGGGCGAGACCCGCAACTCCCGCAGACTCCCCTCCGGACCCTCCCGGCCCTCACCCGTCATCACGGTGAGGGCCTTCCACGCCGCCTCCTTGGCGGAGAACACCTCCGTCACCGACCAGGCCGCGTTCGCACCGAGCGGCAGCCCCGCGTCGGCGAGCAGGGACTCCTCGTCCTCGCGCAGCACCAGGCGGGCCGCTTCGCGGGGGAGGGGCCGCAGCTCCAGGTCGCAGCCGACCGGCAGGTCCCGGCCGGGGGCACCGGCCACGGCGACGGCTATGCCCGTACTGTGCGAGATGGACGCGGTGCGGCCCGGCGGGAACACCGGCAGGCGCCCCGACCGGGGAACCTCCCCGCAGTCCAGCCCCACCGCACGCAGGGCCCGCCGGGCGGCCCGCCGACCGGCCAGGAACTCCAGACGGCGCCGCTGCGGCATCGCCGCAGCGGCGGCCGCCTCGGCGGGCCCGGCCGGTTCCGCACCCGGCTCCGACACGGCAGCCACACCCAGCCCGAGTCCCGCAGCAGCCAAGAGCGGCCCGAGCGCCATCAGGACCCCACCGACCGCAGACAGCGCCTCTCCACCACCCGGTGCTGTCCCCACGGACTCCACACCGACCCGGACCCACGAAGCGGCCGTCCACACGACTTCCTCATCGGCCTGCGCCGGCCGCACGGCTTCCGCACCTGCCCGGGCCGCCCTCGAGGGCTTCACATCGACCTGGCTCGCCCACGTGGGCTCTGCAGCGGCCGAGGCTGTCGGCTCGGGTCCCGGATCGGCCGGGGCCGACCACGTGGGTTCTGCACCGGTCCGGGCCGGCCGCGCGGGTTTGCGTACGGCAGCGACCCGGGTCGGCCACGACGGAGACGCCGTGGCCGACCCGGGTCGCATCGGGCTCCCGGTCATCGCCGTTCGCCGCCGTACGCGCTCACGCCCGCAGCAGCTTCTTGATGATCTTCCCGGCGGGGTTGCGCGGCACCTGCTCGATGAACTCGACCCGCCGCGGCCGCTTGTACGGCGCCAGCAGCCCCGCGACATGCGCGAGCAGCTCCGCCGTGCCCGGCTCCGCGCCCGCCTCCAGGGCGACGTACGCCAGCGGCACCTCGCCGTAGTCCTCGTCGGGCATTCCGACGACCGCCGCGTCCCGGACCGCCGGGTGGGTCATCAGGGCGCGCTCGATCTCCGAGGGGTAGACGTTCTGGCCCGCCCGGATGATCACGTCCTTGGTGCGGTCCACCAAACTGATGCGGCCCTCCTCGTCCATGAAGCCGAGGTCGCCCGTCCTGATCCAGCCGTCGAGGGTGATCCCCCGTGTGGCCTCCGGGTCGTTCCAGTAGCCCTGCATGACGCCCGGCCCGCGCACCACGATCTCGCCGATCTCGCCGGGCGGCAGCTCCCGGCCGGTCTCGTCCACGGGGCGGGCGGACATGCCCGGCACGACCCGCCCGCACGGGATGCGGGCGGTGACGTCCCCGGGCGCGGGGTGCTCGTCGGGACCGAGCGTGACGAACGGGCCGCCCACCTCGGTCATGCCGTACACCTGCCGGAAGCCGCACCCGAGCCGTTCCACCGCGTCGGCGTAGACGTCGAGCGGCATCGGGGCAGCCCCGTACAGCACCTCCCGCAGGGAGGACAGGTCGGTGCGGTGGGACGCCTTCGCCTGGAGCATGAAGCGCAGCATCTGCGGCACCAGCCACATGTGGGTGGCGCGGTGCGCCTCCACCGCGGACAGCGCCCGCTGCGGGGTGAACCCGGGCATCAGCACGACCGTCGCGCCGGCCGCCAGGTAGGTCAGGGAGACGACCATGCTGCCGTGGTACAGCGGGCAGCAGTTGACCATGACGATGTCGTCCGTGGGGCGGGCCATCACCAGCCAGCCCAGCGCGATGGCGCGGAACGACGCGCTGTCGACCGTCACCCCCTTGGCCTGCCCGGTGGTCGCCGAGGTGTGCAACACGGCGATCGGGTCCGTGTCGGCGACGTCCGGCAGCTCCCGCTCGGCGGCCAGCGTGCCCAGCGCCGCGAAGGCGGGCTTGTCGAAGGCCACCCGGATCCGCACCGAGGACGGCAGCCCGGTGTGCCGGTCCAGCAGCTCGGACTCACCGAGGACGGCCACCGCGCCGACGCGCTCGACGATCCCGGCGACCTCGGGCTCGGCCAGACTGTGGTTCAGCGGCACGAACAGCGCGCCGAGCCGGGCCAGCGCGAAGTAGCTCTCCAGAACCTCGATCCGGTCCTTGGACAGCACGGCCACCCGGTCGCCCCGCCGGATCCCCAAGTCGGCAAGTCCGCGCGCGAGTTGCAACGTACGGTCATGCAGTTCGGCCCAGGTGACGCTGCGTTCCTCGTCCACCAGCGCGGTCCGGCCGGGCCGGCACTGGCGGTTGCGCTCCAGCAGTTGCGTCAGCCACATCACACACCGCCGCTCGCGCCGGCGACCGTGCGCTCGGCCACGAAACGCTCGTAGTCGCCGATCGTGCGCAGTTCCTCCATGTCCTCGGCGGTGATCTCGACGCCGAGCCGCTGCTCGACCAGCAGGACGAGACGCACCAGGTCCCCGGAGTCGATGCCGCTGGCGGCCAGGTCGGCGTCGTCGCCGATCCGGTCGGCGT
>NZ_JAPSKQ010000069.1:0-12055 GCF_031181555.1 Streptomyces sp.
TGCTCTACGGCAACGCCTCCGCGCTGCAGATCGGCCTGTACGTCTGGAACCGCCGCCACAACGTCTCGCCGCACGAGCCGGAGGGCTCCGGCGGTGTGGCCGGCATGGTGATGTCCGCGCTGTCGGCACCGCTCTACGCGAAGGCGCTGATCGACTCCCTCCTGCGCAAGAAGAGCAAGTTCGTGGTCACCCCCAAGGGCGACTCGGCCAGCCCGGACACCTGGTTCGGAACCTTCCGGTACCACTGGTACTTCATCCTGATCTTCGCCGGCTCCATCGCCGCCGGCTTCGTCTACGGCCACTCGCACCCGGCGATGGTCATCTGGGCCACGTTCGCCCTGCTGATCACCGCGGCGCCGATGTTCGCCTGGCGCCACGCCATGCGCCAGGACAGGAAGAAGCCGCCGGGCGCCCATGCCGCGGGACAGCGGCAGGACGCCGCCGAAGCGCCCCGGACGCAGCCGCTGCCGCAGATGCCGCAGCAGCACGCGCCGCACGCCCCGCAGGACCGGCCCAGCTGGGCCGGCGCGCACGGCGGACCGGCCGCGCCGGGCGGACCGGGAGGCACCGGGCACACCCCGGGCAACGACCAGACCATGCAGATCGCCCTTGGTGGACTTGGGGGACGTAAGGAATGACTGACCGTGCAGGCCGCCGTCGCGCCCGTCGGATCGCGATAGGCACGGCGGTGGTACTCGCGCTGGCCGGAATGAACGGGCCGTGGCTGTACCGCTTCGGGACCGAGCAATACCACCAGTACAAGATCAACCAACCCGAGTACAAAGCCGCGAACGGCAAGTGGGAGATCGTCGAGTTCCCCGAGGAGTACCGGCAGAACACCATCCACGCGGCGCTGCTGCACACCGGCAAGGTGCTGCTCGTCGCGGGGTCGGGCAACAACCAGGACAACTTCGACGCGAAGAAGTACGACACCCGGATCTGGGACCCGGTCAAGGGCACGATCAAGAAGGTGCCGACGCCGACCGACCTGTTCTGCACCGGCCACACCCAGCTCGCCAACGGCAATCTGCTGATCGCGGGCGGCACCAAGCGGTACGAGAAGCTCAAGGGCGACGTGAAGAAGGCGGGCGGCCTGATGGTCGTCCACAACGAGAACCCGGACAAGCCGATCACCCTGCCGGCGGGCACCAAGTTCGTCGGCAAGGAGAACGGCAAGACCTTCGTCTCCAAGGACCCGGTGCTCGTCCCGCGCGCCAAGAAGAACTTCGACAAGGAGACCGGCGAGTTCCTGGGCAACACCCCGGGCTACGGCCGTACCTACGTCGAGGCGCAGAAGGAGGGCGCCGAGTACGAGACCGGCACGCAGGACAACTACACCGTGCAGGGTCTCAGCGGCGAGGACGCGCGCAACACGTACGGCATCGCCGAGAAGCTCGCCCTGGACAAGAAGGACTTCCAGGGCATCGACGACGCCTTCGAGTTCGACCCGGTCGCCGAGAAGTACATCAAGGTCGACCCGATGAAGGAGTCCCGCTGGTACCCGACGCTCACCACCCTGAGCGACGGCAGGATCCTCAGCGTCTCCGGCCTCGACGACATCGGCCAGCTGGTCCCGGGCAAGAACGAGGTCTACGACCCGAAGACCAAGAAGTGGACCTACACCGAGAAGGTCCGCCAGTTCCCGACGTACCCGGCGCTGTTCCTGATGCAGAACGGCAAGATCTTCTACTCGGGTTCGAACGCGGGCTACGGACCGGACGACGTGGGCCGCGACCCCGGCGTCTGGGACGTGGAGACCAACAAGTTCACCAAGATCCCCGGCATGAGCGACGCCAACATGCTGGAGACGTCCGGCACGGTGCTGCTGCCGCCGGCGCAGGACGAGAAGTACATGGTGATCGGCGGCGGCGGCGTCGGCGAGTCCCGGCTGTCCAGCGAGAAGACCCGCATCGTCGACCTCAAGGCCGACGCCCCGAGGTTCGTCGACGGCCCCTCGCTGGACAAGGGCACCCGCTACCCGCAGGCCTCGATCCTGCCGAACGACGACGTGCTCGTCTCCGGGGGCTCGGAGGACTACCGCGGGCGCAGCGACTCCAACATCCTCGAGGCGCGGATCTACGACACGGAGAAGAACGAGTTCAAGCGGGTCGCCGACCCGCTGGTGGGCCGCAACTACCACTCGGGCTCCATCCTGCTGCCCGACGGCCGCGTGATGTTCTTCGGCTCGGACTCGCTGTTCGCGGACAAGGCGAACACCAAGCCGGGCAAGTTCGAGCAGCGCATCGAGATCTACACGCCGCCGTACCTGTACGGCGACCAGGAGCGGCCCGAGCTGTCGGACGGGCCGGAGACCATCGAGCGCGGCGGGTCGGGCACGTTCACCTCGAAGGACGCCGCGCGCGTCAAGAACGTCCGCCTGATCCGGCCGAGCGCCTCGACCCACGTCACCGACGTGGACCAGCGGTCGATCGCGCTGGACTTCGAGGCCGACGGCGACAAGCTGACCGTGACGGTGCCGGAGAACCGGAACCTGGTCCAGGCCGGCTGGTACATGCTGTTCGTCACCGACGGCGAGGGCACGCCGAGCAAGGCCCAGTGGGTCCGGGTGCCGTAACCCCACGGCGAGCACGGGAGAAGAGGGCGCCCTCCGCGCGGAGGGCGCCCTCTTCCTGCGCTCCTCCCCTTCTCCTCCCGTCCTCTTCCTGCGTGTTGGCCCGAAACACCCTTGCCCGTGCACGGCAGCTGGTGTGATCTCTGGGGGACGTTGCTGACGCGTGTGGTCAACGGTGGCGGGGGATACGGGGAGATGACCGAGCCGACCGCATCGGATCAGGTGGCCGAGGAGGTCCTCGCGTCCGCGACCGTCCAGGTCGCGGACGCCGACGGCCACATCGGCGGCCTGGGCGTGCTGATCGCGCCCACCCTGGTGCTGACGTGTGCCCATGTCGTCCTGGGCGCCGCGCGACTGCCCCTGACCCGGGCCGAGCCGCCCGCCGCGCCCGTGCGGGTCCGGCTGGTCCTGGCGGCGGGCGGTGAGGAGACCGAGGCCGTCGTCCGGCACTGGGTGCCGGTGCGCGGGGACGGCAGCGGGGACGTCGCCGTCCTGTCCCTGGCCCGCCCGCCGGCGGGTGCCCGGCCGGTCCTCATGGTGGCGCCGCACGCCGTGTGGGACCACCGGGCGATGGTTTTCGGTCTGCCGGACGACGGCACCGGCGGCGGCTGGCACACCGCGGTGCTGCGCGGCCGTACCGGCACCGGGCGGCTGCAGATGTCACCGCTCGACGCGCAGTCGGACCCGGTCCAGCCCGGGTTCAGCGGCTCCGCCGTCTGGGATCTCGAACTGGGCGCCGTGGTGGGCGTCGTGGCGTCGGTCTCGTCGCCGCGCCGCGGGCAGAGCTTCTGCATCCCGACCCGCACGGTGCTCGACGAGGTGCCGGAACTGGCCGAACTGCTCGCCCCGGCGTCCCCGTTCCCGGGACTGCGCCCGTTCACCGAGGAGGACAGCGCGCACTTCTTCGGCCGGGACGAGGACGTCGACGCCGTCACCGCCCTGCTGTGCCCGCAGGGGCCGCCCGAGGGCTGTGTGACGCTGACCGGGCCCTCCGGTTCCGGCAAGTCCTCCCTCCTCATGGCCGGGGTGCTGCCCCGCCTCCGGGAGCAGGGCACGCAGGTCGTCACGCTGCGCGCCGAGGGCCGTCTGCCGGACGCCGGCACGGTCCGCGACGCCCTGGAACGCCACCGGCCGGCGCCCGGCGTCGTGCTGGCCCTCGACCAGGCGGAGGCCCTGCTGCTGCGCCCCGAGGAGGACCTGCGCGAGCTGGTGGACCGCCTCCTGGACGCCTGCGCCCACCCCGGAACCGGCGTCCTCGTGGTCCTGCGGACCGACTTCCAGGACGCGGCGCTGCGGCACCCGCAGCTGAGCAGACTGGTCGGCGGCGCGCCCGCCCACCAGCTGGGCCTCATGACCCGCGAACAGCTCACCGAGGTGGTCCGGCTGCCGCTGCGCGCCATCCCCGGCGTGGAGTACGAGAACGGGCTGGCCGACCGTCTCGTCGAGGACGCGGCCGGCCGCCCGGGAGCCCTGCCCCTGCTGGGGTTCGTGCTGAACACCCTGTGGGAACGGCAGACCGGCGGCCGGCTCCGCCTGGACGCCTACCACGAACTGGGCGGCGTGGGCGGCGTGCTGAGCAGCACGGCGGACTCGGCCTGGCGCCGTGCGCTGCGGAGTGCGCCGGCGGAGGTCGCGGCCGGTCTGCTCCGTGCGCTGATCCAGGTCCCGCCGGGCGGCACCACCGCGCTGCGCGCCCGGCTCCCCCGCCGCGACGCGGGCGAGGAGCGGTGGGCCATCGCCCGGAGCCTGGCCGAGGCCCGCGTGCTCGTACTGGGCGCGGACCCCGAGCGGGGCGAGACGGTGGAACTGGCCCACGAGGCCCTGATCGAGCACTGGCAGCCGCTGGCGGAACAGCTCCGAAGCGACCGCGCGTTCCTCGCCTGGCGCGGTGAACTGCGCTACGACCGGGCCCGCTGGTGGCGGGAGGGACGACCGGACGGTGCCCTGCTGGAGGACCCCGCCCTCGCCGCGGCCGAGCGGTGGCTCACCGAGCGCGGCGACGAACTGACCGACGACGACCGGGAGTTCATCGCCGCGAGCGTCGCCCTGCGGGAACGCAAGAGACGCGAGGCCGCGAGGTCCGAGCGGCGCAGACGCTCCCTGCGGTATCTGGGAGTGGGGATCACCGTCCTGGCGGTGGTGGCGGCCTCGGTGGTCTCCGTGCTGTACCTGAACCTGCTGGAGGAACAGCGCCGGCTCGCGTCCGACCGGCTGGCCCAGCAGGCGGCGACCTACGACGACGTGTCGCTGGTGACCTCTTCCCTGTACGCCGCCGCCGCGTACCGCACCGACGCCCGCCCGGACGCGCGCTCCGCGCTGCTGGCGCAGTACCTGCGGTTCCGGGACGTGGAGCGGATCGCGATGGAGAACCGCACCGAGGTGGAGAGCGTCACGCTCACCGAGGACGGCGCACACCTCTACGCCCTGCTGAAGAACGGCGACTTCGTGGACATGGATCTGCGGGGGAAGAAACGGCCCGAGCCCGTCCAGCGGACCAAGAACGGCGACAACGCCCGCATCGCCGTCTCGCCCGACGGGCGGATCGTCGCCCGGGCGAGCGACTGGGGCGTGGTCTCCCTCGGAGTGCGGGACACCGACGACCCCGACTCGCGCGCCCTTCGACTCGTCCCGCTGCGGGGGGTCAAGGACATCCGGGACAATCTGCGAGGCGTCCACGACCTGCGCTTCGACGGCGACGGGAAGCGGATCCTCGCCGCCGTTCCCCGCGAGGGAGTACTCGTGTGGCGCACGGACGACGGCCGCCGCACGGGCCGTACGCTCGTCCCGCCGCGCGGCTGGGACGCGGCGCAGGCCTGGTTCGGCGCGGACGGCACGGTGGTGGCGCGGATCGTGCCCTCCGGTGCCACCGCGACCGACGGGCGGGGCCGTCTGGTCTCCTGGGACCTGGACCGGGGAACGCTCCACCGCCCCTGGGGCGAACGGGCAGCGGCCTCCGCGGCGGCCAGCGGCAACGGGAACACCCTGGTCACGTGCACGGAGCAGGGCGCCCTCGAAGCCTGGCGGCTGGGTGCGACGCCCCGTCGTTTCCAGAGCTGGAACAACAGCGCCTTCCCGGGGCTGTGCCCGCTGTACGCGCCCCGCCTCGACGCGACGGGCCGCTATCTGATCAACCCCACCGGACGGGTCGGCGCCGATCTCGGGCGGCTGCGCTTCCTCGTCCTCGATCTGGAGAAGGGCTGGCCGGCCACCTTCGACACCCCCGCCGCCGCCGTCGAGGACCAGGCCGTCACCGGCCGCACCTTCGCACCGCCGGTCGCCCTGGCCGGTCCTCCCGATGACCTGCGGGCCGCGGTCGGCGTCGGCGGGAACATCGTCACCGTACGGGTCCGGCCGCCCGCGGAGTTCGACACCAACGCCCTGATCAACCGCATCCGCACCCTGGACGGACCCCGCGACAGGATGGCGGTTGTCGACACCGACGGCACGGGACTTCAGCTCTGGGATCTGTCCGGCCGGCGGTTCCTCGCATCGGCACGGGCGTCGCAGCGGCTGGCCGCCCTGTACGCCGCCTTCACCCCGGACGGTCGGTGGATGCTGACCGTCGCCGAGGACCAGCGCACGGTCCTCGTCTGGCGGATCGCCGAGGAGGCGGGCAGAACCGTGCTCCGCGAGGAGCACAAGCTGAGGCTTCCCTCCCCGCCCGGCCTGAACGCCGCCGGGCCGGACCCGCTCACGGGACTCACCCCGTCCTGGATCACCATCGACTTCTCCGACGACGACCACGCCGTGATCTCGGGCCTGTCGTACGTCTCCCGCTGGCGGCTCGACACCGGTGAGCTGGACGGCAGGACCTTCCAGCCCTCGGTCCAAGAGGGGTATCAGCTGGCCAACGAGGCGGCGTGGACCTTCGCCGGCGCCGTCCCGGGCAAACCGCAGGCGGTGGTGCGGAACACCGACGGAATCGGCGTCTGGGACTTCCGTACCGGCGAGTTCACGCGATGGTTCAGGAAGGAGGAGGAGGACCGGTCGATCCGGTGGATGGTCCTCTCCCCCGACGGCAAGCAGTTGGCCGTCCAGTACGCGGGCGGCGAGGTGCGTCTGTGGGACGTGAAGAAGAAAAGGGCGACAGCGACCCTGACCTACGACAGGGTGTACTGGCTCGGCCGGTTCCTGGGCGACCGTGCCCTTCACACCACCACCGAGGCCGGTGAGCAGTTGGTGCGGGACGTCACCAACGGCCGGGAGCTGTACCGCTACTACGTGGGATACGGCTCGGTCATCTCACCGAGCGCCGACGGGAAGACCCTGACCATCATCGACGGATCACGGGTCGCCGACGTACCGCTCGACCCCGAGGTGTGGATCGAGCGGGTGTGCGGCCTGGCCCAGAGGGAGCTGAACGACGGGGAGCGGGACCTGGCGGCCGACCGCGGCGAGGTCGAGGACGTGTGCCCCGACTTCTGAGGCTCCGTCAGCCGCTGGCCTCGGCGAGCTTCAGCGCGTAGTCCTCCCACCACTGGCCCGCCTTGGGACCGCCCTTGCACTCGCCGTCCGACTCACCGGGCCGCTTCACCCACAGGTAGGCGTCGACCAGTGGGTCCGCGGTCTTCACCGTCGGGGCCTCGCCGAGCGCGCGGCCGGGCGGGTTGCACCAGCGCTCGTCCGCGGCGCCCCCGGTGTACGGGCCGTTGCCGTTGCGGCTGGTGTCGATGACGAAGGGCTTGTCGCCGACCTTGGCGGAGAGCTGCTTGCCGTAGGCGATGGAGTCCTCGGTGGAGTAGAAGTTGGAGACGTTCACCGAGAAGCCGTCGGCCCGGTCGATGCCCGCCCACTTGAGCGGCTCGAAGATCTGGTCGGGGTTGCCCCAGCCGGCGTTGCCCGCGTCCAGGTAGACCTTGGTGTTCTTCAGGGCCTTCAGCTTGGTGATGGCGCCCTTGAGGAGGTCGTAGCGCTCCTCGTGGAACTCCTCCGGGGTGCAGCCGTCCACCAGGTGCAGCACCGCGTCGGGCTCGAGTATCACGGTCGCCGGCCGGTCCCCGATGCCCTTGGCGACGCCGTCGATGAAGGCGCGGTAGGCGTCGCCGTCGGCGGCACCGCCCTGCGAGTACTGGCCGCAGTCGCGGTGCGGGATGTTGTAGAGGACCAGCAGCGCGGTGCGGCCCGCCTTGTCGGCGGCCTCGGTGAAGCCGCGGGCCTGCTCCTCCGGGTTCTCCGGGCTGATCCACTCGCCGACGGGCTGCTCGGCGATCTTGCGGATCTGCTCGGCCTCCTCCTTCTTGCCGGCCTTCTCCAGTGCGGCGACCTGCCGTGCGGCGGTGCCGTCCGGGTTGACCCAGAAGGGATCGGACTCCTTCGGCTGCTGCGTGATCCCCGCGCCGGCGCTCTTCCCCGACTCGTCCCCCTTGCCGTCGGAGGAGGAGCACCCCGTGATCAGCAGTGCCGCCCCCAGCACCACTGCGGACGCCCGCCTCCCGGCGAACGCCCCGACCCCCCTGCTGCCGTACATCCAACCCCCCTTGGGTGCACTTGTTCCAAGTGTTCCGAGCCCCAATCCTGACATACGCCCAGCGGCCCCCACGAGGCCGAGCCCTCGTTGTCCGCAGGCTGTTACGGCCCGGTTTCCCGGGCGGGCCCGCGCGGTGCCGTGCGCGCCGGAACGGCGGGACCACCTGCGGACATCACGGATCGCGACCGGTCCGGGACGCGATGTTCCCCCACCCCTGGGCCCGGGCGCGCCTTTCGTTCCGGAGCCGTGCCCACCGACCCCGCCGCCCCCGCCGGGCCGCGCCCGGCGAGGGCTCCGCCCGTCCTGGGCCCCCGCGACCTCCCGCGCGCCCGCGGGCCCCTCCCGCGGTCCGTGCCCGCGCGGTCGAGAACCGGCCCGGTCGGCGGCCTCAAGGGGGAGCGGGTCGCCGGCCGGACCGGGTGAGGGGCGGACCGCCGTGCGGGCGCTCAACGGGTGGTCGCGGTCAGCGCCTCGGTCACCTGCCCGGTGGGCGCTCCGGTCGGCGTTCCGGTCAGGTAGGCCGAGACGATCACGTCGGCCGTGCAGCCGCCGCTCGCCCGGTCGAAGCCGCCGCCGCAGGTGACCAGCCGGAGTTCCGCCCGGCCGGGGTGGCGCGGCCCGTAGGCCTGCCGGGCGTCGAAGCGGTCCCGGCTCATGACCCGGACGTCCTCGACGGTGAACTCGGCGACCTCGGCGTCCGCGCGGACCACCCTGATCCTCTGGCCGGGCCGCAGCGTGCCCACCTCGTGGAAGACGGCGGGCCGGGTCCCGGTGCCGACGTGCCCCACCATCAGCGCGGTGCCGGCCGCCCCCGGCGCCGCCCCGCCCGCGTACCAGCCGACCGTGTCCGGCCGGTCGAACGGCGGCGGATCGGGCACCCCGCGTCCGTCCAGGCCGCGGGCGGTCACCGGTGCCCGGACGCCGAGGTCGGGGATGTCGAGGCGCTGCGGCGGTGCGGCGCCCAAGGGGCGGTGCGGCGGGGGCGGCTCGGCCCGGGGCGGGCGGCCGGCGGCCGCCATGTCGCCCGTGGTGGGCCCGGAGGTCCCGGGCGGGACGTCGGACGCCTCGCGGCCCCACAGCCACACCCCCAGCAGCAGCACCAGCCAGGCCACGCCGGTGAGCAGCCGTCCGGTGCCGGACGGGGAACGTTCCCGCTCCGTCATGACCGGCCCGTTCCGCTGCTCCGTCGGACGCGGTCGCGCACGACGGCCACCGCCGCGGCCCCCACGAGCGCCGGGCCGGTCACCGTCCGGGCCGGGCCGGGCCCGTCCTCGCGGGTGGTGTCGGCGGCCGTGCGCGTGGTGGCGCCGGCGTCGACGGGGGCGGCGGACGGGGCCGGCGCGAGGCCCTCGCCGACCGCCGCGTGCGCCGTCGGCGTGACCGCGGCCGCGGTCAGGACGCCGGTACAGAGAGCGAGTCGCAGGGAACCCATCGTGAACCTCCAGATGCCTGGAGGGTCCCCCGCGGGTCACGGCACCGCATCCTCGCGGTGCCGTGACTGCTCCGTACGGGTGATGCTTCGGGCGGTGGAGGTTCGAACCCGGCCCGGGTGGTGCGAGGTGCGGTCACACGAGGTCGACGAGGTCCGCGATGGAGTCCACGACCTTGGACGGACGGTAGGGGAAGTTCTCCACCTGCTCCGGCAGGGTCAGTCCGGTGAGCACCAGGAACGTCTGCATCCCGGCCTCGATGCCGGCCAGCACGTCGGTGTCCATGCGGTCGCCGATCATCGCGCTGCTCTCGGAGTGGGCCCCGATGGCGTTGAGCCCGGTGCGCATCATCAGCGGGTTGGGCTTGCCCGCGAAGTACGGCTGCTTGCCGGTCGCCTTGGTGATCAGCGCGGCCACCGCGCCGGTCGCCGGGAGCGGCCCTTCGGCGGAGGGACCGGTCTCGTCGGGGTTGGTGCAGATGAACCGGGCGCCGTTGTTGATGAGCCGTACGGCCTTCGTCATCGCCTCGAAGGAGTAGGTGCGGGTCTCGCCGAGGACGACGTAGTCCGGCTCGTGGTCGGTGAGGATGTAGCCGATGTCGTGCAGCGCGGTGGTCAGGCCGGCCTCGCCGATGACGTACGCGGAGCCGTTCGGGCGCTGGTCGCCGAGGAACTTGGCGGTGGCGAGGGCGGAGGTCCAGATGTTCTCGATCGGCACCTCCAGGCCCATGCGGCGCAGCCGGGCGTGCAGGTCGCGCGGGGTGTAGATCGAGTTGTTGGTGAGGACCAGGAAGGGTTTGCCGGACTCGCGGAGCTTCTTGATGAAGGTGTCGGCGCCGGGGATCGGGATGCCCTCGTGGATGAGCACGCCGTCCATGTCGGTGAGCCACGACTCGATGGGCTTGCGGTCTGCCATGTGTGTCGAACTCCTGGCGTTTCGTACGGGCAGGGGCGGGGGCGCCGGAACCACGGCGTACCGACGCCCCCAGCCTAATCAGGACTGTGCCGGACGGACCCCGCCGATCACCCGGTACCGGTTGCCGTCCCCGGTGCACCGGGACCGGACGCGGGCCGTGCGGGCCCCGGCCGGGACCCGGAGCGTCACGGTCCCGGTGCGGGAGGGCACGTCGGCGGTGCGGGTCCGCACGGTGACGGGTGCCCCGTCGCCGGAGGAGATCAGCACCTCTTCCTTCTGCGGGGACTCCTGCCGGTGGCAGGTGGTGCGGGCCGGGGTCCTGGTCGTTCGGGCGGTCCGCGCAGGGATGTCCGCAGGCGGCTGCCGCCCGGTCAGCGGCGGCCGCGGGCCAGGAGCAGGGCGCCGGTGCCGGTGAGCAGTACGGCCGCGGCGGTGAGGGCGGCGTGGAGGGGGTGGAAGCCGGTGCCGGCGAGTTCGCCGGGGGCGTCGGGGCGGGGCCGGTGAGGGGGCTGCGGGACGGGGCCCGTCGGGGCGGCGGCGACGATGCGGAAGCGGTAGTCGTTGGACTGGCCGATCCAGTCGCCGTCGTCCTCGTGGCGCTGCACGACGGCGGCGTTGGCGGTGACCTCGCCGGGCACGGCGTCCGGGGTGATCGCGAGGCGGACCTTCACGGTGAGGGTCCTGCCGGGTCCGACGGTGAACCCGGGAAAGCCCGCGTCCTCGGCGGCGAAGGCGCCGACGAGCTCGTCCCGGTCGGTGGACTCGAACCGGACGGGGTGGGGCCGCTTCCCGTCGTAGAACTCCAGACGGGGCTGCGAGGGCTTCAGCGCCCGCGCCTCGTCGACGAGCACGACGACGGGATGGACGCCGGTGCAGGGGCGCCGGGTGGTGTTGGTCAGCTCCAGGTGCCAGGTCCCGGAGCCGCCGCCGGCCGTGTAGGAGGCGGGGCCGCCGTGGAGGCGGGTGGTGAGCGGGAAGGCGCGGTCCTCGGCGGAGGCGCAGACGGGCAGGGTGGCCCGTGGTTCCGCGTGCGCGGAGGCGACGGGCGCGGAGGCGGCGAGGAGGGCGGCTGCCGCCACCAGGCAGGGGGACACGGGCGTGAACAGTCGCATGGACATATGAGCATGCCGATGGACCGCGGTCCCGGACACCGCCATTGGGGCCACGGGACCCGGACGGGGGGCGAATGCCCTCGATCGGCGGCAGCGGTGTGCCGAGGGGCGGCGGGTGCGTCAGGCGGCGGGTGCGTCAGACGGCGTGAAAGTGGCGCGATCGGGTGTTGCCGCTCCGCTTCGCAAGCCGCAGCCTGAGGGGGCGGGAGCGCTCCCATGACGTCGGCGCCCCACAGGACCCCGCCACTTCCGGCACCCCGGCACTCCCGACACCCCGGCACCCCGGCACACGGAAAGAAGGAGGAAAGAAGGACATCATGGATTGTCATATACATGTCCATAACGTACGGCGCCGCCTGACGCTCGTTCTGGGCGCTCTCATCGCGGTGCTGCCGTCCCTCCTGCTGACCGCCCTCGCCCCGCCGCCCGCCGCGGCGGCGGAGAACGCGTCACCCGTCCCCCTGCCGTCGCTCCACGCGACCACCACCCAGGTCGCCTCCGGGCTGAGACGGCCCACCGCCCTCGCCGCCCCCGACGACGGCACGGACCGGCTGTTCAT
>NZ_JAPSKQ010000069.1:12155-31340 GCF_031181555.1 Streptomyces sp.
CGGCGGCGGAGAACGCGTCACCCGTCCCCCTGCCGTCGCTCCACGCGACCACCACCCAGGTCGCCTCCGGGCTGAGACGGCCCACCGCCCTCGCCGCCCCCGACGACGGCACGGACCGGCTGTTCATCACCGAGAAGTCCGGCACCGTCCGCGTCTACCACCCGGACACCGGCCTGGCCCGGACCCCGCTGATCGACATCACCCCGGCCGTGGACGAGTCGGGCAACGAGCGCGGCCTGCTCGGCATCGCCCTCCCGCCCGACTTCGCCGACAGCCGGACCCTGTACCTGGCGTACACGGCGCTGCCCGACGGCGCGGTCACGCTCGCCCGTTACCGGCTCGACGAGTCCCGCCTGGAGGTCCTGCTCTCCCAGGAGCACGCCGAGTACAGCAACCACAACGGCGGCCAGCTCGCGTTCGGCCCCGACGGCCACCTGTACTGGAGCATCGGCGACGGCGGCGGCTCGGCGGACCCCTTCCGCGCCGGGCAGCGGCTGGACACCCTGCTGGGCAAGATCCTGCGCATCGACGTGAGCCGCTCCTGCGCCCCGCTCGCCTACTGCGTCCCCGGCGACAACCCCTTCGCCGGCACCCCCGGCGCCCGCGGGGAGATCTGGCTGTACGGACTGCGCAACCCGTGGCGGTTCTCCTTCGACGGCGCCGACGGCTCGATGTGGATCGGCGACGTCGGCCAGGGCCGCTGGGAGGAGATCGACCACCTCGCCCCCGGGCGGGGCGGGCTGAACCTCGGCTGGTCCTGCTACGAGGGGCTGGAGAAGTTCGACGGCGGCGGCCACTGCGTGCCCGGCGAGACGCACACCGAGCCGGTCTTCACGTACTCCCCCTACACCGGCGGCTGCTCGGTCATCGGCGGGCACGTCTACCGGGGCCGGGAGTACGCCGACCTGGCCGGCGGCACGTACATCGCCACCGACTACTGCTCGTCCACCGTCTGGGCGCTGCGCCCCGACGGCCGGGGCGGCTACGAGCAGGCCGAGATCGGGGAGATGCCCACCCAGGTGACGTCGATCGGCACGACCGCGGACGGAGAGTTCTACGTGGTGAACGACCTGCCCGGCGGCCTGCACCGCGTGTCGTTCGCGCGGGAGGAGCCCACCTGCCGGGTGGACCGCACCGTGCGGGCCTGGGGGACCGGCACGACCGTCGACCTCACCGTCACCAACACCGGCGGCACCCCGGTGAACGGCTGGACGCTGGAGTTCCCGCTGGCCCTCGGGCAGACCGTCGTCTCCGACTGGAACACGGACCTGACCCAGGGAAGCAACGTGATCACGGCGGCCGACGCCTCGCACAACGGCACGATCGCCCCGGGCGCGAGCATCACCCTCGGCTACCTGGCGAGCCACACCGGCGACGCGTCGCCGCCACCGCGGTTCACGCTCAACGGGGACGCGTGCGCCGTCGGCCGCTGAGCGGCGCCGGCGCACCGGTCCGGGAGCGCACCGGCCCGTGAACACACCGGCCCGTGGGCCGGGAACGCGGGCCGGGACGCTCCCGTCGGGGCCGGGGCCGCCTCCGTCAGGCGTCCCCCCGCCCGAACAGCGGCGCGAGCAGCAGCTGGGCCGCGCCCTCCGCGACCCCGCGCGTCCCGCCGGGCGCGATCCGCACCGGTACGGCGGCGTCGCGCCCGCCCTCGCGCCGGGCGCGGGCGTCGAGGACGGCGCCGACCCCGTGGACGAACGCCTCGGGCGCGGCGCCGACGGTACGGCCGCCGAGCAGGACCAGGTCGATGTCGAGCAGGCCGACGAGGTTGGCGGCGCCCGCGCCCAGCACCCGGGCCGCCTCGGCGAGGTCGTCGCGGGCGACGGCGGCCAGGCACAGGGCCTCGACGCAGCCGCGGGCGCCGCAGGTGCACGGCGGCCCGTCCAGCTGGATGACCTGGTGCCCGAACTCGCCGGCGCCGGTCCGGGCGCCCCGGTGCACGCTTCCGCCGATCACGAGGCCCGCGCCGAGTCCCGTACCGAGGTGCAGATAGGCGAAGGAGCCGCTCTCGCCGCCGACCGCGAGGCCGAGCGCCGCCGCGTTGGTGTCCTTGTCCACGACGACCGGCACGCCGAGCCGCCGCGCCAGCGCGTCCCGCAGCGGGAAGCCGTCCCACTCGGGGAAGCCGGTGACCCGGTGCAGGACCCCCCGGGCGTGGTCGAGCGGGCCGGGGAGGGCGACGCCGAGACCGAGGAGGGTGGGGTCGGCGGCGAGGCCCGCCGGCCCCCCGGGCGACCGCGGCGCCTCCGTCGCCGGCCCCCCGGAGGGCCGCAGTGCCTCCGCCACCAGTCCTTCCGCCGCCCGTGTCACCCCCGCCAGCACGGCCTCCGCGCCCGCCCCCAGGTCCAGCGGGGACCGCCGCTCCCCCACCACGGCGCCCCTGAGGTCGACCAGCACCGCCCGCAGCTCGTCGCGGTCCAGGTGCACGCCGACCGCGTGCCCCGCCTCCGGGACCAGCCGCAGGACCGTGCGCGGCTTGCCGCCCGTGGACGCGCGGCGCCCGGCCTCGGCGGCGAGGCCGTCCTCCCGGAGCCGGGCGGTGATCTTGCTGACCGCCTGCGGGGTGAGGCCGGTCCGCTCGGCGAGTTCGAGCCGGCTGATGCCCTCCGCGCCGGCCGTGCGCAGCAGGTCGAGCACCAGGGCGGTGTTGTGGCTGCGCAGGGCGAGCAGATTGGCGCCGCCCGTCGCGCCCCGGATGCCGCCGCCCGGGGTGACCGCCCCGCCGTTCGTCCTGTTCACGCCGCCCATTGTCCTCGGCGCTTGCACTTTGGCAACACCGTTGCGAAAGTAGTGCCATGACTGGTACTCCCCCCGGCGCCCCCCTGCGCGTCGGCCTCGTCGGCTACGGCCTCGCGGGCTCCGTGTTCCACGCCCCGCTGATCGCCGCGACCGGGGGCCTCGCGCTCGACACGGTGGTCACCTCGAACCCCGAGCGGCAGCAGCAGGCCCGCACCGAGTTCCCGGACGTCCGCGTCGCCGCGACCCCGGACGAGCTGTTCGGCCGCGCCGACGAGCTCGACCTGATCGTCATCGCGTCGCCGAACAGGACGCACGTCCCGCTCGCCACCGCCGCCCTGAAGGCCGGTCTGCCGGTCGTCGTGGACAAGCCCGTCGCGGGCACGGCGGCCGAGGCGCGCGGGCTGGCGGCGCTCGCCGAGGAGCGCGGCCTGCTCCTGTCCGTCTTCCAGAACCGCCGCTGGGACAACGACTTCCTCACCCTGCGCAAGCTGATCGACGAGGGCGGACTCGGCGACGTGTACCGCTTCGAGTCCCGTTTCGAGCGCTGGCGTCCGCAGCTCAAGGGAGGCTGGCGGGAGTCGGGCGACCCCGCAGAGATCGGAGGTCTGCTCTACGACCTCGGCAGCCACGTCGTCGACCAGGCACTCGTCCTGTTCGGCCCGGTGACCGCCGTCTACGCCGAGACGGACATCCGCCGCGCGGGCGCGCAGACCGACGACGACACCTTCCTCGCGCTCACGCACGCCGGCGGCGTCCGCTCCCACCTCTACGTCTCCGCGACCACGGCCCAGCTCGGCCCGCGGTTCCGCGTCCTGGGCTCGAAGGCCGGCTACGTCAAGTACGGCCTCGACCCGCAGGAGGCCGCCCTGCGCGACGGCCGGCGTCCCGGCGCGACGGGCGCCGACTGGGGCACGGAGCCCGAGGAGCTGTGGGGCCGCGTCGGGTCCGGGGAGTCCCCGGTGACCGGCGGCGGACGCCCCGAGCCGACCCTGCCGGGCGACTACCCCGCCTACTACGCGGCCGTGGCGAAGGCCCTGCGCGGGGACGGCCCCAACCCGGTGACCGCGCTGGAGGCCGCCGCCGCCCTGGACGTGCTGGAGGCGGCCCGTCGTTCGGCCCTGGAGAAGGTGACGGTGACACTGTGACGACCGGACAGTCCCGCGAGCCGGAACTCACCCCGACCGTGGAGGAGCTGGAGGCGCAGGAACGCCGCCTGGTCTTCCGGCGCTTCACCCACGACGACGCCTGGGCGCTGGGCTCGCTGCTGGTCGAGATGGCCCGGGAGCGGCAGGCCCCGGTCGCCGTCGACATCCACCGCGCGGGCCAGCAGCTCTTCCACGCGGCGCTGCCCGGCTCGGCGCCCGACAACGACGCCTGGATCGCCCGCAAGCGCCGGGTCGTGGAGCGCTACGGCTGCGCGTCCTACCTGGTGGGCGCCCGCCACCGGGCCAAGGGCACCACGTTCGAGGAGTCCTCGCGCCTCGACCCGGACACGTACGCGGCGCACGGCGGTTCCTTCCCGATCACCGTCGAGGGCGTGGGCGTGATCGGCGCGGTGACGGTCTCCGGCCTCCCCCAGCTCCAGGACCACCGCTTCGTGGTGGAGGCCCTGGAACGGTTCCTGGCCGACCGCTAGGGCCGTCCCCCGTTCGGCCGCACCGGGGGATTACCGGCGCCCTCCGCGCGGTTGGTGCCTGCCGTAGGCGTGATCAGCCACGGCAGGCACCCCGTCACGGAAGGGCCGGACACCCATGAGCGACACCGCGGACATCCCGAAGCAGAGCATCGGCCGGTACGGCATCTGGAGCGTCGGACTGCGTGCGGAGGATCCCTCCCGGCGCGGCGAACTGGCCGAGGCGGCCGCCGAGTTGGAGGAACTGGGCTTCGGCGCGGCCTGGCTGGGCGGCAACAGCGCCGTCCGCCACGCGGTGCCGCTCGTCGAGGCGACCTCGACGCTCACCGTCGGCACCAGCATCCAGAGCATCTGGCAGTACGGGGCCGGGGACGCCGCCGCGGGCTTCGCCGAGCTGGAGGCGGCCCACCCCGGCCGTTTCCTGCTCGGCCTCGGCGTCAGCCACGCCAAGCTCGCCGACCGGTACCGCCGCCCCTACGCGTCCCTCGTCGCCTACCTCGACGCGCTGGACGAGGCCGGGGTCCCGGCCGGCCGCCGGGTCGTCGCCGCCCTCGGCCCGAGGACCCTGGAGCTGTCCCGCGACCGGGCGCTCGGCACGATCCCGTACCTGGTCACCCCGGAGCACACCGCGCGGGCCCGGGGCATCCTCGGCGAGGCCCCGCTGCTGGCCCCCGAGTTGAAGGTCGTCCTCGAACCGGACCCGGCCCGGGCCCGCGCGCTCGCCCGCGCGAGCCTGGCCCCGTACCTCGGGCTGCCCAACTACACGAACAACTTCCTCCGCCTGGGCTTCACCGAGGACGACCTGGCCGACGGCGGCAGCGACCGCCTGGTCGACGCGGTGTTCGCGTGGGGCGAGGAGAGCAGGATCCGCGACCGCATCGACACCTTCCTCTCGGCGGGCGCGGACCACGTGGCCCTCCAGATCGTCGACGACCGGTCCCGGGACGCCCTGCCCCGGGACGCCTGGCGCCGGCTCGCTTCCCTGCTCGCCTGAGCACAAGAGGGGACGGGGGACCCGTGCGGCCGACCACACCGAACCCGCGGCTCCCCCGCCCCTTGCTCCCGGCCCGCTTCTCTCCTGACGCGAGTCGACCGACCCCAGGGGCGCGGGGAACTGCGCGACCAGCCACACCGAACCCGCGGCCGACAACACACCGCAGCCCCCACCCCGTAGTCGCCCGGCTCCCCCGGCGGAGCGCCTACGCGTCCTTGAGCTCCTGCCGCTGCCGCCCGAGGCCCTCGATCTCCAGCTCCACCACGTCCCCGGCGCGCAGGAACGGCTTCGGCTCCGGCTGCCCCAGCGCCACCCCCGCCGGCGTACCGGTGTTGATGACGTCCCCCGGGTACAGCGTCATGAACCGGCTGACGTAGCGCACGACTTCGCCCACCGGGAAGATCTGGTCGGCGGTGGTGCCGTCCTGCTTGAGCTCCCCGTTGACCCACAGCCGCAGGGACAGGTCCTGCGGGTCGGCGACCTCGTCGGCGGTCACCAGCCACGGCCCGAGCGGGTTGAAGGTCTCGCAGTTCTTGCCCTTGTCCCAGGTGCCGCCCCGCTCGATCTGGAACTCCCGCTCGGAGACGTCGTGCGCGACGGCGTACCCGGCGACGTGCGCGAGCCCTTCCTCCGCCGACTCCAGGTACCGCGCCGTACGCCCGATGACGACGGCCAGCTCGACCTCCCAGTCGGTCTTGACCGACCCGCGCGGCACCAGCACCGTGTCGTTCGGGCCGACGACCGTGTCCGCCGCCTTGAAGAAGATCACCGGCTCGGCGGGCGGCTCGGCGCCCGTCTCGCGCGCGTGGTCGTGGTAGTTGAGCCCGATGCAGACGATCTTGCCGATCCGTGCCAGCGGCGGCCCGATCCGCAGCCCCGCCTCGTCCAGCGCGAGCAGCTCACCGGCGTCGGCGGCGGCCCGGATCCGGCCGAGGGCCGCCTCGTCGGCGAGCAGCGCCCCGTCGATGTCCGCGACGAGACCCGAGAGGTCCCGCAGGGTCCCGTCGGCGTCGAGCAGCGCGGGCCGCTCCTGTCCCGCCGTACCGACTCGCAGCAGCTTCATGATCACGTCTCCCTCGATCGCGGGCCCGCCGATGCACACGGCCCGGGTGCGGCGAGCACGCACAGCCATCGGAGGACTGGTCGATCCTCCAAGGCGAACGTCCACTCCGCAATACCCCGTTCACGTACTGGACCGGGCCGCACCGCACGCGCGGCCCGGCGCCGTCACCGGTACAGGACGGCCCGCTCCACCACGCTCCACGTCGTACTGGTGACCATGTACAGCGCGGCGGCCAGCGGCACCACGGCCACGGTGATCAGCGTCAGGAAGGACATGAAGGGCATCACCCTGGTCACCGCGGCCATCCCCGGCACCTGCTCCCCGCCGTCGCCCCCGGCCGCCGCCGGCGCCGCGTTCGCGGCCATCGTCCGCTTCGTCAGCCGGTAGCCGAAGACGGCGACGAGCGCGACGAGCGCGAACAGCCCGGCGTAGACGAGCCCCGGCCCGCCGAGCGGACCGCCCTCGCCCAGCGCGTCGGCCCACCGCCCGCCCAGCGGCGCGGCGAACAGCTCGTGCCCGAGCAGTTCGTTGGGACGGCCGCCGATCGTCTCGCTGGAGAACAGGTGGTACAGCAGGAAGAACGCCGGCAGCTGGAACAGGCTCGGCAGGCACCCGGACAGCGGCGACACCTTCTCCCGGGCGTGCAGTTCCAGTACGGCCTCCTGGAGCCTCTCGGGGTTCCTGCCGTACCTGCGGCGCAGCTCGGCGATCTTCGGCTGGAGTTCGGCCCGGGCCCGCTGACCGCGCGCGGCGGCCCGGGACAGGGGGTGGACGAGGAGGCGTACGAACGCGGTGAACAGGACGATCGCGGCGGCCGCCGCAAAGGCGCCGAACAGCGGCTGGAGCAGGTCGGCCAGGTGCTCGACCAGGCTGGCGAAGACGGACATGGGTGAGCCCTCCGGGGGTCTCGTCGTGCGGCCAGGGCCCCGGCGTGACGGGGCGGGAACGGGAATGGCGGCATGACGACCCGCGCGGGGTCACGCGTCGTGCGGTGGAACCACGGGTGCCCTACGCGGCGGTCGCCGGAAGGGCGTGGCCGGGGGCCCGGGGCCGGGTGCGCCCCTTGGCGTCGGGGTCGCGTTGCGGCAGGAAGGCGGTACGCCGGTCGCGGTCGCGTATGGCCGTGCGCACCCGGGCGGGCGGCACGACGGGTGCGCAGCGCGCGGCGACGAGCGCGCAGGTGGCGAGCGCGGCACCGGCCGCGGCGGTCGCGGCGAGCGCGACGCCGGCGGTGAGGCCGCCGGCGTCCGACAGGAGGAACAGGGCGACCTGGAGCAGCGGCAGGAGCACGACAAGGGCAGGACGCACGGTCGTCGCCCGGCTGCGGATCACTCGCCGCTCCCCCCTTCGCCCCTCGACCGCCCCATCGACCGGTCCGTCGACCGGCACACCGACCATCGAACCACGTCGCCGGCCGCCCCGCCGCCCCTCCCCCCGGAACCATCGGGTCCGGTCCGAGTCCGGGCCCCGGCACCCTCCCAACGTCCGGAACCGGCCCGACGGTTCCGGGACGGGCGGGAGAACCGCCGTACGCACCGGAGGGCACCCTCCGGCCCGCCGCGGTCCCCCCTCTGTCACCGGACGGCAGTACGGTGTCCCCCATGCGCCCCGACACGCCTGCCGAAAACGTCGACCACATCTCCGAAGCGGCACGCCTGGAGCGGACCGCCGAGCTGTATCCCGAGGACGCCGAGGCCCTGCTGCTGCGCGCCGCCGCCCACCGGGAACTCTCCGGCGACCGCCCCGCCGCGACCGCCCTCTACGACCGCCTGCTGGCCTCCGGCACCGGGCTGGACAACCCCTTCCTGGTCCGCGCCCTGAAGGCCTCGAACCTCTGGGAGTACGGCCACGAGGCGGAGGCCCGCGCGATCATCGACGGCATCCGCACGGCGGCCCCGCGCGACCCGGCCCCCTGGGTGATCGTCGCGGAGGCCCTGGAGGCCCACGACGAGCTGGAGCAGGCGCACGAGGCGTTCACGCAGGCGGCGCACCTGCTCCTGACCGGTGTGACCGAGCCCCCGCGCGCCACCCACCCCCTCCTCTTCGGCCGCCACCGCGTCCGCAGGATGCTGGGTGCGGCCCACGACGAGTGGGACGCCCTGGCCGACTCCGTCCACACCCTCCCGATCACCCTGGACGAGCTCCACGACCCCAAGCGCGTGTGGTCCCTGGGCTCGGAGAACCCGGCGGAGCTGGAGGCGGAGATCACGCGGCTGCGGGCGGAACTGGGCGCGTACCGGGAGGCCCTGTCCCGTCCCTTCCCGGTGGCGATCCTCCGCTGGCCGGCGGACGAACTGGCGGAACTGACGGAGGCGTACCCGTCGCTGACGGAGGAGTACCCGACCTACGAGGAGCACCTCGCGGCCATAGAGACGGCCCTGCGGGAGCTGTCGGCGTCGGGCACGCCGAACCTGGGCGTCGTCACGGGCACGGTCCCCTCGTACGAGGCCTTCGCGGCGTCGGAGGGGGCGGCGCCCGGGGACGCGACGCTGCTGCCGCAGTACGCGACGACGCTGGCGGCCCGGGGCCGGGCGGTCGCCTGGCCGCCGGAGCGCGGGGCGGAGTGCTGGTGCGGATCGGGCCGCACGTACGGGGAGTGCCACGGGGACGCGTGACGGAGCCCGCCCGACGGAGCCGCGTGACGGGGACGCGTGACGGGGACGCGGACCCGCGTCAGCGGGAGGGTTCGATTCCCCAGGCGGCGGCCCGGGCGGCGGCGGCCGCGCGGTTGGGGAGGTCGAGCTTGGCGAGGATGTGCTCGATGTGGGTCCCCACGGTGCGCGGCGTGATGTACAGCCGCTCGGCGATCTCCCGGTTGGTGCGGCCGGTGGTCAGTTCGGCCAGCACCTGGAGCTCCCGGGGCGAGAGCCCGCCGGGCCGCCGCGTGTCCGGGTGCCGCGCGTCGGGGCCGGCCGCGGCGTCCTCCTCGGGCGGCCGGCCCGTACGGGGGTCGACGGCCGCGGCGAGGGCCTCGGTGAGCAGGGTGACCACGGCGCGCGCCGGACCGGGCGTGCGCCGCGGCCGGCGGGTGCTGACGTTCAGCATGCCGACGTACCGGCCGTCGGCGGCGAACAGGCACTGGGCCACGCCGCCCTCGATGCCGAGGGGACGCAGCACCTCCTGGAAGCCCGGGGACGACGCCAGGAGCCGCCGGGGGACGTCCTTGAGCCAGAGACCGCCCCGGGCCGGGCCGCGGAGCACGGGGAACACCGGGTCGTGGTGGAGGCGGGTCTCGATGTAGGCCGTGGCGTCGTCCGGGTAGCTCCCGGCCAGGGTGACGTGGCACCGCCGCAGCGGATCCCACCGGGCCAGGGAGGCGTGGTCGTACTCCATCACCTCCGACAGCGCCGTCAGGACCGCGTCGACGCCGGTCGCGCCGGTCGTGGCGCTCCTGGCGGCCTCACGGACGTGGACGGCCGCGTCCAGGATCTCCGCCGTGCTCCGCTGCGCTGCCATCCCCCAAGGATGATCACGTGCCCGGAATACGTCAATCGCGAAGGGTGTCGTGCACGACCCGCCCGTCCACGACGGTGAGGACGACGGGCATCTCCGGGATGTCGTGGGGGTCGGCGGCGAGCAGGTCCCCGTCGAGCACGCAGAGGTCGGCGACCTTGCCCGGCTCCAGGGAGCCCTTCCAGTCGTCGGCGAAGTCCTGCCAGGCCGCGTCGATCGTGTACGTACGGATCGCCTCGGCCAGGCCGATGCGCTGCTCGGGACCGCTGACCCGGCCGGCCGCCTTCGACTCGCGCAGCACCATGGTGGCGACGCCCTGGCGCCAGTCCGGGTGCGTGACGGGGGCGTCGGACCCGCTCGCGACCCGCACGCCGGCGTCGAGGGCGTCGCGGTAGGGCCACGCGTACGCGGCCCGTTCGGCGCCGACGAACTCCTCCTCCATGTCGGCGACGGTCCACTTGATGGTGGGGTTCATGTTGACGCCGAAGCCGTGCGCGGCCAGCACCTTCATGCTGCGCGCGGTGAGGAAGTCGCCGTGGATGAGGTAGTGGCGGGCGTCGGGCCGCGGGTGCTCGGCCACGGCCGCGGCGAAGGCGTCCGCGACGGTGTCGGCGGCCCGGTCGCCGGTGACGTGGACGCCCAGCTGGTGCCCGGCGGCGTGGGCGTGCCGGATCATGGCGCCGATCTCGGCGATCCGCTCGGCGTCGGTCTCGCCGCCGACGCACAGGGAGCCGCAGCCGCCGCCGACGTACGGCTCGTGCATCCAGGCCGTCTTGTTGGGGACGATGCCGTCCGCGAAGATCTTGACCCCGTGGATCGCGAGGCGGCGCGGATCGGCGTCGCCGGCGACGCCCGACGCGTCGAGGGCGGTCAGGGTGCGGCTGAACTCCTCGGCGGTGCTCGCCATCCCGGTGGGCAGGAGCAGGACGCCGACGCGGGCGGTCAGTTCGCCGTCGGCCAGCAGCCGGCGGTAGACGTCGAGGGTCTCGGAGCCGAGCGCGCCCCGCATGATGCCGTCGCCGCCGGGACCGAGCCCGGGCTCGGTGTAGCTGGTCACGCCGAGCCGGGCGAGCGTGGCGAGGGTCGACCTGATCGCGTCGGTCCGCTCCTGCCGGCCGAGCGGCGGCAGCGCGTTCTGGACGAGGGCCTGGGCCCCCTCGTGGAGCAGCCCGGTCGGCTCCCCGGTCTCGTCCACGACGACGGCCCCGCCGGGCGGCGCGACGGTGTGCCGGTCGATCCCGATGAGCTCCAGCGCCCTGGAGTTGACCCAGGTGGCGTGCCCGGAGAAGGAGTACAGGACGACGGGGTGGTCCGGGCTGACGGCGTCGAGGTCGCGCCGCGAGGGCTGCCGCGACGGATCGGCGAGGCACTCGTCGAGGTACCCGGTGTCCCAGCCGTGCCCCGTGATCCACCGCCCGCCCGGAGTCCGCCCGACGGCCTCCCGCACCGCCTCGGCCACGTCCGCGAGGGAGGACACGGCGGGATGGCCGAGGTCGAGGGAGAGCGGCGGCGACGCCATGCCGAAGGCGCACCCGTGCAGATGGGAATCGTTGATGCCGGGAAGCAGCGTCGCCCCCCGCAGGTCGACGACGCGGGTGCCGGGTCCGACGAGCGGCGCGACGTCGTCCCGCCCGCCGACGGCACTGATGATCCCACCGGTCACCGCCAGGGCCGAGGCGACGGAGAACCCCGCATCGACGGTGACCACCCGCCCGCCGAGAAACACCAGATCCGCGTACGTGTCCCCATGCGTGTCCACAGAAGGTCCTTTCGAAAACCGGGCGCACCACGGCCACCCGCGAACGATCTCCCGAGGACTATGACCGCGCCCCCCTCCCCCGCACATCGGTCATCCCACCGATGTGCGCCCTCGATACGCGCCCTCCCGCACCACGGCGAGGGAAGCGGGCGCCGTGCCCGTGGTGCCCGGCCTTCACCCGAGGGCTTCGTCCTCGGCCGGCGGACCGGCCGGTTCGGGATGCTCCACCGCGTACCGGTCACCGTGGGTCGTCAGCATCGCCCAGTGCCAGGCCTCGTCGTGGAGGACGAGGCCGCGGCAGGCGTGGTCGGCCGGCTCGTACGGGTGGCACTCCAGGGCTTCCTCCCGGGCCTCCGCCGGTGCCAGGCCGCCGTAGTGCCGCATCACCCACGCGAAGGCACGCCGCTCGGACCGCGGACACTCGAGGTACTCCGCCTCGCTCCACGTTCATGACGGAAACCCCAGGAGCCCCGTCCGAGAAAAGCCGTCCGCGTCTTCCGTCTTCGGCCACGGCAACGCGGGTCCGCCGGTCGACGCGCGACGGAAGCGTCCCCGGGCCCTCCCGTCCCCCACCCGCGAGCACCCCGGATACAACCTTCACGGCCCGTCGCTGGTCGGAGACGCTGCGACGAGGCAGGGGCCGTCGCACGACCGGGCCGGGAATGGCATACGATGCGCGCGCCCCCCATAAAGATCAAATAAGAGGATGTACACGTCATGGCGATCCGCGCCCCGCACCGTTCACTTCGCGGCATACCTGCCGTTGCCGCCCTGCTCGCGATCGGCGCGGTGGGATGCTCGGACGTCTCCGACGCCGTCGACAGCGCCAAGGACGGCGCGAAGAAGGTGGCCCGCCAGCGCTCGGTGTTCTCGCTGGACCTCGGCGACTGCTACAACCCGAACGGCAAGGCCGAGGGGGAGGCGTACGCCGTCGAGATCGTGCCCTGCGACGAGGCGCACGAGGGCCAGGTCGTCGGCGAGTTCGCGATCGACGAGGGCAAGGAGTACCCCGGCGACGACGAGGTCGCGGCGATCGCGGACGAGCGCTGCCCAATCGAGGCGCAGAAGTACGCCCCGGACACCTGGGCGCTCCCCCAGGGCGTCAGCCTCTTCTACTACACCCCGACCAAGGAGAGCTGGGCGACGGGTGACCGCGCGGTGAGCTGCACCTACACCGCGGAGAAGAGCACGTTCAAGGGCTCGCTGGGCACCGCGAAGTCCCTCGGGCCCGAGCAGATCACGTACCTCGAGGGTTCGAACGCGGTCTACGAGGCCCTGTGGGCGAACCAGCCCGAGAAGGACACCGTCGAGGACGACCTGGCCGGCTACAAGGCGCAGGCCAAGGCCGTCGCGTCCGCCCTCGACGCACACGTCGAGGGCCTGGACGGCATCGAGGGCACCGAGGTCGGCAAGCTCCGCGCGACGCTGACGAAGGCGGCCGGCAACTGGAAGAAGGCCGCGAACGCCGCCGACGCCGACGCGTTCTACACCGCCTACGACCCGGCGTTCACCGGCATCGACCCGAACGAGTCGGTCGCCGCCCGCAAGGAGCTGGGCCTGGCCACCACCGTCCCGGCCGACGAGGCCGAGGTCTGGGCGGGCTGACGCCCCGTCGGGTCGGCGGGGCCGTGTCCGCCGAGGACCCGGCCCCCTGGCCCTGACCCGAGGTGCGGACCGGCCGGCGGGGTGACGTAAGTCGGTGGAGGGCCCGCGGCCCGCCCTGTTACGGTCCCGGGGCCGGCCGCGGGACTCCGGTGCGACTTCCGGAACCTGCCTCTGAAGCAACGATTCGCAGCTCGCGCCCCCATTCCCCGGCCGGCGTCCACACCCGGGGGGAAGAACCGCATGGATGCGTACGGGGACCTCGTCGCGGCCGACGACGTCCTGCTCTTCGTCAACGCGGCGATCACGTCGACCGGCCAGCGCGAGTTCCACGGCGACGCGGACGAGCAGCGGCTCTCCCTGGACTTCCTCCACGCGTACATGCTGGGGAACTACCGCGACCTGTACGCCGGCTTCGGCCACCTGCTCCGCCAGGACGTCCTGGGCGGGTACCGCGGCCGGGGGCGGGCCCCGTCCCGGTGAACACGGCCCGGCCGGCCCGACCCGTGGAGACCGAGAGCGTCCTCCACGCGACCGCAGCGGCTGGGCGACGGGGGAACTCCGTCGATTGCGTGCTCCAGTGATCCGAGGAGCCTCGCGCTTCGTCTGGGCGGGGAACGCCCCGGAACCGACGCGTGACGGCTGTCGTCCCCACGGACAACTGACGTCGGCTCCGGGGGGAGGCCACGTGGACCAGCCGTGGCTCACGATCGTGCTCATGACGGCCGCAGGTGCGGTGGCCCTGGGCGTCAAGGTCCTGCGCCTCGCCCGGCGCCAGCGCCGAGCCCTGGGCCGCCTCGGCGTCCGGGGCGTGCGCACCCGGGGAGAGGTGGCGCGCGGCGCCCGCCGCGAGGGGGCCACGATCCATCCTCCTCAGGTCCGCTACAAGGCCCCGCCCGTCGACCGCCCCGACACTCCCGCCACCCAGACCTACCGCCGGGCTCCCCTCAACCACGAGTCCCACCCCCTGCACCGGGGCGTCCCGGCCGTCCTGCGCTACGACCCCAGGGACCCGCGCCGGGTGGTGGTCGTCCACACCAAGGACGGCCGCCCGGGGAACGTCTCGTACTCGGCGACGGCGAACACGGCCTGGGGGATCTTCTTCGTGATCTTCGGGGTGGCGATGGGGGTGGGGGCGTTCTTGTGAGGGATCCGGATCAACGCCGACAAGAACCAGACCTCTGCCCGCTTCTCACCTTGCCGAGAAGCGGGTGGCCTCAGCGCGCCCTTAGGGCACCTCACCAGGGGCTTTTTGCTCCCAGTACCTCCGGTGGTAGCGAAGGTACTCCGGGTGGACCCGGTGGCCGTCCTTCACGGTGAGTTTCGGCAAGAGCCTCGCACCCGACAGATCCGCACGCACGATGACGGACCAGTCCTCATCAACTGCGACCGCACCGATGTCGAGCCGCACATGGCAGTTAGGGCAGAGGCACAGGATGTTGGGCTCGACGTCGGGGCCGTGGTGAGGCTTCCCCAGAGGCCGTATGTGGGCACCCTCGCTGTACGACTTGCCGTCCGGCCCGACCAGCCGGAGGCCACACAGCTGACACTCCCCCTCGTAGAGCTGCTTGATCCGTTTCGCGGCAGCCGTATCCCGGATCAAGCGGCGCACCCGCATGGTGCGCGATCGCGGGAACTTCTCCACGTCCTGATGCTCGCCAGGCTGCTCTTCGCCCGCTTGCTGTTCGTCATCTTGCCGGTCTTGTTCATCGTCGAGTTCTTCCAGCACCTCGATGACACGGCGCTCGAGCGGGGTCTGCATCTGCTTAAGTTCCGGCAGACGCCGCAGATCGAACTGACAAATGTGAATCGGTGACCCATCGGGGGCCGGGCGCTTGGAAATGGCCGTGCGAACGTCCGTGATCTCGTACAGACCGTCATACCGGTAGGAGTCGGACGGCGAGTACCGCGGGTCCCCCTCGTACCCTCGGATCACGCGGATGGGATGCCCCCGTTCATAGCTGAGCCGGAGTGCAGCGTTGTCCACGTACGACCACGATTGGCTGCGTAGCAACCTGCCAGTGGAATCCTTGTCCTTGCCCTCCGAAGCCCCCGTGTACCGGATCCACTCCCAGTGGTCTTCGTCGTCCTCGTAGCCACCGTGCAGGACGATCGCGTCTCCGACCTTGCTGCCGTCCTGGTCCTCGAGCCAGGAGATGCCCTTCTGGTTCGTTTGGTGCAACTTCGCCCGCTGCACGTCTCGTCGCCGATGGAAGACCTCGCCTACAGGCACACCTTCTACATGTCCGATGACTCGTTCGATCCCCATCCGCCCATACTTGAGCGAGAGTGATCAACTTTGTCAATTCTCTTTTGGATCAAGCTGTGTTGAGACCACAGGGCTCGCCCCATCGACTACCTCAGCCCGGCTTGTCAGAGCTCTCTGTTACACATGAGCCCCGTTGCCCCGAGCGTTCGAAGGAGCCCGCGTGTCCGAGCTGGAGGATCTGCCTCACCCCGCCCCGGGCCTGTACGAGCAACTGATCACGCTCCGCTTCGAGCAAAAGCTGAAAGAGCTCTCTCAGCTCGGCTGGCACCCGGTGAGCGACGCAGTGGGGCCCGAATCGGTCCCCCATGTGCTTGCGCGACATGTCTCTCACACAGTGCATCGCGTTCTGCGCAACCTGCCCGCTGAGGATCGCGTGCACGCGGCCAACCACATCTTGGAATCCATCAGCACGCTTGACGGAGCGCAAGAGTGGGTGGACCTTGTCGCAGACGGCCCTCAGCAACTCCTAGCGATCACGCGGCAGGAAGCACCTGGAGTCTTCGCCGTACGCCCCGGCATCCCTCTGTCAGACACCGCGCTCCTCACCAACTCTCCCGAGGACCCAAGCCTCGGATTTGAACTGCGCGCAGAGCTCGCGACGGCCGACCGCGTGGATCTCCTGTGCGCCTTCGTCAAGTGGCACGGGCTACGGGTTATCGAACGGTCCTTGCGAGCAGCCCATGAGCGGGGTGTGCCCCTACGGGTCCTGACCACCACGTACATCGGAGCCACCGAGCGGCGAGCCTTGGACCGCTTGGTCGAAGACTTCGGTGCCGAGGTCAAAGTCAACTACGAAACGCGGTCGACCCGTCTTCACGCCAAGGCGTGGTTGTTCCGGCGGAACAGTGGTTACGACACGGCATACGTCGGCAGCTCGAACCTGTCAAAGGCTGCATTGCTTGACGGTCTGGAGTGGAACGTGCGCTTGTCCTCCGTGGCCACGCCCGATGTGATGCGGAAGTTTGAGGCGACCTTCGAGTCGTACTGGAACGATCTGTCCTTCGAGAAGTACGAGCCCCACACCGACGGCACCCGTCTCCAGCAGGCGCTGGCAGTGGCCGGGGGCGCACCGTCAGCAGACAGAACCATCACGCTGTCCGGCCTTGAGGTACGGCCTTATCCGTACCAGCGCGACATGCTCGAGCGGCTTGACGTCGAACGTGAACTACATGATCGGCACCGCAACCTCTTGGTAGCGGCAACAGGCACGGGCAAGACGGTCATGGCCGCGCTGGACTACAAGCACCTCCGCCAGAGGCATGGCCGCGATCTACGTCTCCTCTTCGTCGCTCACCGCAAAGAGATCTTGCAGCAGTCCATGCGGACCTATCAGGACATCCTGCTTGATGCGAACTTCGGCGAGCACCTACACAGTGGGGAGATCCCGGAACGCTGGACGCATGTCTTCGCAAGCGTCCAGTCACTCAACGCAAGGGCGCTCGACCGTCTCGCCCCCGACCACTTCGACGTCATCGTGATCGACGAGTTCCATCACGGAACCTCGCCGACGTACCGGAAGATCATTGACCACTTCCAGCCTCTGGAGCTACTTGGTCTGACCGCCACACCCGAACGCATGGATGGCAAGAACATCCAGGACGAGTTCTTCGACGGCCGTATCGCCGCCGAGATGCGGCTGTGGGAAGCACTGGACAACAAGCTCTTGTGCCCCTTCCACTACTTCGGCATCAGCGACAACACCGACCTGAGTGCCGTGGAGTGGAAGCGCGGAGCCTACGACGTGAGCTCGCTCAGCAACGTCCTGACAGGCAACAAGGTCCGTGCTGGCCTCGTTGTGAAGGCCGTTGAGGAAAAGGTGGCTGACCCCAGCCATATGCGGGCGTTGGGATTCTGCGTCTCCGTCGCTCATGCGCACTTCATGGCGGAGACCTTCCGTTCCGCTGGTTTCAACGCTGTCGCCGTGTCCGGGGAGACGCCGGCTGATCAGCGACGGCAGGCACTCGCGGACCTGAGGTCCGGGGAACTACAGGTGATCTTCTCGGTCGACCTCTTCAACGAAGGAGTCGATGTCCCCGATGTCGACACCCTACTCCTCCTCCGTCCCACCTCGAGCGCGACCGTGTTCCTCCAGCAACTCGGCCGCGGCCTGCGGCGCTCTGATAACAAGGCCGTGCTGACCATCCTTGACTTCATCGGCCAGCACCGCAAGGAGTTCCGTTTCGAGAACCAGTTCCGCGCCCTGACGAACCTGACACGCAAGCGGCTGCTGAACCACATCGAGCATGACTTTCCGCAACTCCCCTCAGGCTGCGAGATCATGCTGGAGGAAAAGGCAAAGCACACCATCATCGCCAATATCAAGGACCAACTCAGCGTCAACGTGACCACGTTGGCACGCGAAGTGGCCGACTACAGAGAGTCTTACCTCAGCCGCTACCTGGAGGAAAGCGGACGGGAAATCAAGGAACTGTACCGGGGGAACGGGAACTCATGGACCGGGCTGCTCCGCCGCGCCGGCTTGATGGACCGCGAGGCACCCGAGGGCGAGGCCGCGCTCCTCAAGCGTGTCCCTGCCTTCCTCCATGTCGATGACCCGCTGCGCGTAGCCGCGTACACGCGCATGTTGGAAGACGACGCCCCTGCCTACAGCGACCTTGATGAGCAGGGGAAGGCATACGCACGCATGCTCTTCTTCCAGCTATGGCCGCTGGGTGGTGTCACGAGGAAGGGCTTCACAAGCTACGACGCTGGGTTTGCCGCTCTCCGAAAGCAACACGCTGTCCGGAGTGAATTGCGCCAAGTACTGGCGTACAACCTCGCACATACCGAGCACGTCCCCATCCCTCTCCTCGGTGTGACCGGCGACCGAGGTATCCCGCTGACCGTGCACGCCTCCTACAGCCGCGAAGAGATCCTTCCTGCCCTCGATCAGGCCGACCTCGAGGGCTTCATGCCAGGTGACTTCCGCGAAGGGGTGAAGTGGTGCGCGTCCGTTAAGACCGACGCACTACTCATCACTCTCGAGAAGGATGAGAAGGACTTCTCCCCGCAGACTCGCTACCGCGACTTCGCGCTGAGTGAGACACGGTTCCACTGGGAGTCCCAGAACCAGACCTCGGAGGCATCCGCGACGGGACTGAGATATCAGCATCACGTCGCCCAGGGCAGCCAGGTGTTGCTGTTTGT
The DNA here is from genome assembly GCF_031181555.1 of Streptomyces sp. Taxonomy (GTDB): domain Bacteria; phylum Actinomycetota; class Actinomycetes; order Streptomycetales; family Streptomycetaceae; genus Streptomyces; species Streptomyces fimbriatus. Next base: position 30,818 of record NZ_JAPSKQ010000069.1, read on the forward strand.
CCGTCGCTACAAGACAACCGACATAGGCGGTGCTCAGCCATGGATGCTGCTGGGCCCTGCGGAATACGAGAAGCATGAAGGCAATAGGCCGATGGCTATCACCTGGAAGATGAAGCATCCGATCCCGGCGGATGTGTTGTCGTACGCCAAGGCGGTAGCTGCGGGCTGAACTTCATCGAGAGGCACGGGCCGCATCCAATTCGGCCTCGAAGTGTGTTTGAGCGCGGTCGAGGATCTCGTCAGTGTCATGGCCGTGAACCTGTAGCCAATGCAGGAGGTCGGCGATGACAGCGATGGCGGTTGCCTCGGCCGCCATGGCACCTAGTCGGCTTCGCCGGGGCGTGATGAACTCGCTCTCTCCGTAGGAGTTGAGCACCTTCGCTGCTCTCGCTACACGTGCGCCGCTCGCATGTCCCTCGGACACACCTGGTACGACGGCGAGCTCGCACCACGTAACCTTGCTGTCGCCATGCAGTTCGATGCCCCAGCGATCTACAAGGGCATCAACTAGCGCCATGCCTCG
>NZ_JAPSKQ010000070.1 GCF_031181555.1 Streptomyces sp.
TCTTCTGCTCGTCGGTGGCGAGCATCTTGATGTACGGCAGGGCGAGCAGCACGTGCACGCCGGAGCCGCCGAACTGGACGCCCGCGCGGGCGGTCTCCTCGTAGAGGACGGCCTCGAACTTGTGGGTCTCCAGGCCCGCTCCGCCGAACTCCTCGGGCACGCTGATCCCGAAGATGCCCAGCTCACCCAGCTTGTAGTAGAAGTCGCGGGGCGCCTGGCCCGCCGCGAACCACTCGTCGTAGACGGGGACGACCTCGGCCTCGATGAAGGCGCGGAGGGTCTCCCGGAACGCCTCGTGATCCTCGTTGAACACCGTACGGCGCACCGCCGCCACCTCCAGGTACCTCAGCATGTCTAAGCGCTTGCTCAGAATCAAAGGTACCGGCGAGTACGGACGGGCGTCCAGAGAGGGAGCACCGTAACGCTCGTCACCCCGCCGGAGTCAGCGCGCTCCCGCCGCCGCGAACGCGCCCCGCGCCATCCGGTGCAGCAGTTCGGCCGTCGCCCCGCGTCCGGGGAGCACCCCCGGGCGGGCCAGGTGCGGGGTGGAGTTGAGCAGGCCGAACACCGAGTGCACCGCCGAGCGGGCGGCCGGTTCGGCCAGCCGCGGGTACACCTCGCGGACCACCTCCACCCACAGTTCGACGTACTGCCGCTGCAGCTGGCGGACCATCTTGCGGTCGGCGTCCCGGAGGCGGTCCAGCTCCCGGTCGTGCAGGGTGATGAGGGGGCGGTCGTCGAGCGCGAAGTCGATGTGCCCCTCGATCAGCGAGTCGAGGACCGCCTCGGGGGCCACCCCCCCGGCCTCCTTCAGGCGCTGTTTCGCGCCGGTCAGCAGCGAGTCGCTGATCCCGACCAGCAGCTCCGCGAGCATCGCGTCCTTGCCCGCGAAGTGCCGGTAGAGCCCGGGGCCGCTGATGCCGACCGCGGCGCCTATCTCGTCGACCCCGACGCCGTGGAAGCCGCGTTCGGCGAACAGCCGGGCGGCCTCCTTGAGGATCTGCTCGCGGCGGGTGGGGGCGTCGGTTCTGGTGGCCATGAGGACGATTCTAGACAGCGAGGTTAGCGGTCGTTAACCTGGAGGAAATGCGTTAACGCTCATTAACAAGGTGAGGGGATCCGCAGGATGCAACAGGCACCGGAGCTTCACAGCGCGGCCGACCCCGCGTCGGAGGCCTTTCGGGCCAACGAGGAGGCGCACCGCGCGCTCGTCGAGGAGCTGCGCGGCAAGCTGGCCGCGGCCCGCCTCGGCGGGGGCGAGAAGGCGCGGGCACGTCACACCGCGCGCGGGAAGCTGCTCCCGCGCGACCGCGTCGACACCCTCCTCGACCCCGGCTCGCCCTTCCTGGAGCTGGCCCCGCTGGCGGCCGACGGGATGTACGACGGGCAGGCCCCGGCGGCCGGCGTGATCGCCGGGATCGGCAGGATCAGCGGCCGGGAGTGCGTGGTCGTCGCCAACGACGCCACCGTCAAGGGCGGCACCTACTACCCGATGACGGTGAAGAAGCACCTGCGCGCGCAGGAGGTGGCCCTCGACAACCGCCTCCCCTGCGTCTACCTGGTGGACTCGGGCGGTGCCTTCCTGCCGATGCAGGACGAGGTGTTCCCGGACCGGGACCACTTCGGGCGGATCTTCTACAACCAGGCCCGGATGTCCGGCGCCGGCATCCCGCAGATCGCGGCGGTGCTCGGCTCGTGCACGGCCGGCGGGGCGTACGTCCCGGCGATGAGCGACGAGGCGGTGATCGTCCGCAACCAGGGCACGATCTTCCTCGGCGGCCCGCCCCTGGTGAAGGCGGCCACCGGTGAGGTGGTCACGGCGGAGGAGCTGGGCGGCGGCGAGGTCCACTCGCGCGTCTCGGGCGTCACCGACCATCTCGCGGAGGACGACGCGCACGCCCTGCGGATCGTGCGCACCATCGTCTCCACGCTCCCCGCGCGCGGCTCCCTGCCCTGGGAGGTCGAGCCGGCCGTCGAGCCGAAGGTCGACCCGGCCGGGCTGTACGGCGCGGTGCCGGTGGACTCCCGCACCCCCTACGACGTGCGCGAGATCATCGCCCGGATCACCGACGGCTCCCGCTTCGCCGAGTTCAAGGCGGAGTTCGGGCAGACCCTGGTCACCGGCTTCGCCCGGATCCACGGCCACCCGGTGGGGATCGTCGCCAACAACGGCATCCTGTTCTCCGAGTCCGCCCAGAAGGGCGCCCACTTCATCGAGCTGTGCGACCAGCGCGGGATCCCGCTGGTGTTCCTGCAGAACATCTCCGGCTTCATGGTGGGCCGGGACTACGAGGCGGGCGGCATCGCCAAGCACGGCGCCAAGATGGTCACGGCGGTCGCCTGCACGCGCGTGCCGAAGCTGACGGTCGTGGTCGGCGGTTCCTACGGCGCGGGCAACTACTCGATGTGCGGCAGGGCCTACTCCCCCCGCTTCCTGTGGATGTGGCCGGGCGCCAAGATCTCGGTCATGGGCGGCGAGCAGGCCGCCTCGGTCCTCGCGACCGTCAAGCGGGACCAGTTGGAGGCGCGCGGCGAGGAGTGGCCGGCCGAGGAGGAGGACGCCTTCAAGGCCCCGATCCGTGCCCAGTACGAGCGCCAGGGGAACGCTTACTACGCGACGGCCCGCCTCTGGGACGACGGCGTGATCGACCCGCTGGAGACCCGGCAGGTCCTGGGCCTGGCCCTGACCGCGTGCGCCAACGCGCCACTGGGTGACCCCCAGTTCGGCGTCTTCCGGATGTGAGGGGACCGACGACGATGGCAGCTCAGATGTTCGAGACAGTGCTGGTGGCCAACCGGGGCGAGATCGCCGTGCGCGTCATCCGCACCCTGCGGTCGATGGGCGTGCGCTCGGTGGCCGTCTTCTCCGACGCGGACGCCGACGCCCGGCACGTCCGGGAGGCCGACACGGCGGTACGGATCGGACCGGCGCCGGCCGCCGAGAGCTACCTGTCGGTGGAGCGGCTGCTTCAGGCCGCCGCCCGCACCGGCGCCCAGGCGGTCCACCCCGGGTACGGCTTCCTCGCCGAGAACGCCGGGTTCGCGCGGGCGTGCGCCGAGGCGGGGCTGGTCTTCATCGGGCCCCCGGCGGACGCGATCTCCCTGATGGGCGACAAGATCCGCGCGAAGGAGACGGTGCAGGCGGCCGGGGTCCCCGTGGTCCCGGGGTCGAGCGGCAGCGGCCTCACGGACGCGGAACTGGCCGACGCCGCCCGCGGGATCGGCATGCCGGTGCTGCTCAAGCCCTCCGCGGGCGGCGGCGGCAAGGGCATGCGCCTGGTGCGGGACGCGGCGAAGCTGACCGACGAGATCGCCGCCGCCCGCCGCGAGGCCCGCGCCTCCTTCGGCGACGACACGCTGCTCGTCGAGCGGTGGATCGACCGCCCCCGGCACATCGAGATCCAGGTGCTGGCCGACGGCCACGGGGGCGTCGTGCACCTGGGCGAACGCGAGTGCTCCCTGCAGCGCCGCCACCAGAAGATCATCGAGGAGGCGCCCAGCGTGCTCCTCGACGAGGAGACCCGGGCCGCGATGGGCGAGGCGGCGGTCCAGGCGGCCCGCTCCTGCGGCTACCGGGGCGCGGGCACGGTGGAGTTCATCGTCCCCGGCGGCGACCCGTCGTCGTACTACTTCATGGAGATGAACACCCGCCTCCAGGTGGAGCACCCGGTCACCGAGCTCATCACGGGGCTGGACCTGGTGGAGTGGCAGCTGCGGGTGGCGGCGGGCGAGCCGCTGGGCTTCGGGCAGGACGACGTCCGGCTCACCGGCCACGCGGTCGAGGCCCGTGTCTGCGCCGAGGACCCGGCCCGCGGCTTCCTCCCCTCGGGCGGCACGGTGCTGAAGCTGCGCGAACCGCAGGGCGACGGAATCCGCACGGACTCCGGACTCAGCGAGGGCACGGAGGTCGGCAGCCTCTACGACCCGATGCTGTCCAAGGTCATCGCCTACGGCCCGGACCGCCCGACCGCGCTGCGCAGACTCCGCGCGGCGCTCGCGGAGACGGTCACGCTGGGCGTGCAGACGAACGCCGGGTTCCTGCGCCGGCTGCTCGCCCACCCGGCGGTGGTGGCGGGCGAGCTGGACACCGGGCTGGTCGAGCGTGAGGTGGACGGGCTCGTACCGGACGAGGTGCCGGCGCAGACGTACGCGGCGGCGGCACTGCTGCGCCAGGCGTCCCTCTCGTCCGCCGGCGACTCCGGCTGGGCCGACCCGTTCGCCGCCGCGGACGGCTGGCGCATGGGCGGTGAGCGGGCGTGGACGGTGCATCACCTGCGGGTGCCGGGCCACGACCCGGTGACGGTGCGCGTGCGCAGCACACCGGACGGAGAGACGGAACTGCTGCTGCCGGGGGCCGACACGCCCCTGCGGGTGTCCGGGGGCGTGCCCCCGCGACCGGAGGACGAGCACCGGTTCACGTTCCTGCTCGACGGTGCCGCCCACACCTTCGCCGCCCTGCCGGACGGCACCTGGCTCGGCCGCGACGGCGACGCCTGGCACGTGCTCGACCACGACCCGGTCGCCGCGTCCCTCACCCGCGCCGGCCAGGCGGGCGCCGACTCGCTGACCGCGCCGATGCCGGGCACGGTGACGGTGGTGAAGGTCGCCGTCGGCGACGAGGTGAGCGCGGGCCAGAGCCTGCTGGTGGTGGAGGCGATGAAGATGGAGCACGTCATCTCCGCCCCGCACGCCGGCACGGTCACCGAGCTGGACGTGGCCCCGGGCACCACGGTCACCATGGACCAGGTGCTGGCGGTCATCGCACCCTCGGAGGAGACGGTATGAACGCCTCGGAACCGGACCTTCCCATGGTCGTACCGGACGGCGGCCTGCCGGCCCGGGTGCGGATCCACGAGGTCGGCGCGCGCGACGGCCTGCAGAACGAGAAGGCGACCGTCCCGACGGCCGTCAAGGCGGAGTTCATCCGCCGTCTGGCCGGCACGGGCCTGACCACGATCGAGGCGACGAGCTTCGTCCACCCGAAGTGGGTGCCCCAGCTGGCGGACGCGGAGGACCTGTACCCGGCCGTCGCCGACCTGCCGGTGTCGCTGCCGGTCCTGGTGCCCAACGAACGGGGCCTGGACCGCGCGCTGGCGCTCGGCGCCCGGCGGGTCGCGGTCTTCGCCAGCGCCACGGAGTCCTTCGCCAAGGCCAACCTCAACCGCACGGTGGACGGGGCGCTCGCGATGTTCGAGCCGGTGGTGGCCCGGGCGAAGGCCGAGGACGTCCACGTCCGCGGCTACCTCTCGATGTGCTTCGGCGACCCGTGGGAGGGCGCGGTCCCGATCCCCCAGGTGGTCGGGGTGTGCAAGGCCCTGCTCGGCATGGGCTGCGACGAGCTGAGCCTGGGCGACACCATCGGCGTGGCGACGCCGGGACATGTGACCGCCCTGCTCACCGCGCTCACCGACGCGGGTGTGCCCGTGAGCGCCCTGGGCGTCCACTTCCACGACACCTACGGGCAGGCCCTGGCCAACACGCTGGCCGCGCTCCAGCAGGGCGTCACCACGGTCGACGCCTCCGCCGGCGGACTGGGCGGCTGCCCGTACGCGAAGTCCGCCACCGGCAACCTCGCCACCGAAGACCTCGTGTGGATGCTGCGGGGCCTCGGCATCGACACCGGAGTCGACCTCGGCCGTCTCGTCGCCACAAGCGTCTGGATGGCCGCCCACCTGGGCCGACCCAGCCCGTCCCGCACCGTACGAGCCCTCTCCCACCAGGAGCAGTGAACGCCATGGACCACAAGCTCTCTCCCGAACTGGAAGAACTCCGCCGGACGGTCGAGGAGTTCGCGCACGACGTCGTGGCACCGAAGATCGGTGACTTCTACGAGCGGCACGAGTTCCCGTACGAGATCGTCCGGGAGATGGGCCGCATGGGCCTGTTCGGCCTGCCGTTCCCGGAGGAGTACGGCGGCATGGGCGGCGACTACTTCGCGCTGGGCGTGGCCCTGGAGGAACTGGCCCGGGTGGACTCGTCGGTGGCCATCACCCTCGAGGCCGGTGTCTCCCTGGGCGCGATGCCGATCCACCTGTTCGGCACCGAGAAGCAGAAGCGCGCCTGGCTGCCCCGCCTGTGCTCGGGCGAGATCCTGGGCGCGTTCGGCCTGACGGAGCCGGACGGCGGCAGCGACGCGGGCGCGACCCGTACGACGGCCCGTCTGGACGAGTCGACGAACGAATGGGTCATCAACGGCACGAAGTGCTTCATCACCAACTCGGGCACGGACATCACGGGCCTGGTCACGGTCACGGCGGTGACGGGCCGCAAGCCCGACGGCAGGCCGCTGATCTCGGCGATCATCGTCCCGTCGGGCACGCCGGGCTTCACGGTGGCGGCCCCGTACTCGAAGGTCGGCTGGAACGCCTCGGACACGCGGGAGCTGTCGTTCCAGGACGTCCGCGTCCCGGCGGCGAACCTGCTGGGCGAGGAGGGCCGGGGCTACGCGCAGTTCCTGCGCATCCTGGACGAGGGCCGCATCGCCATCGCGGCCCTGGCGACGGGCCTGGCCCAGGGGTGTGTGGACGAGTCGGTGAAGTACGCCAAGGAGCGGCACGCGTTCGGCCGGCCGATCGGCGCCCACCAGGCGATCCAGTTCAAGATCGCCGACATGGAGATGAAGGCCCACACGGCCCGCCTCGCCTGGCGGGACGCGGCCAGCCGCCTGGTGGCCGGCGAGACCTTCAAGAAGGAGGCGGCCCTGGCGAAGCTGTACTCCTCCACGGTCGCGGTGGACAACGCCCGCGACGCCACGCAGGTCCACGGCGGGTACGGCTTCATGAACGAGTACCCGGTGGCCCGTATGTGGCGCGACTCCAAGATCCTGGAGATCGGCGAGGGCACGAGCGAGGTCCAGCGCATGCTGATCGCCCGTGAGTTGGGGCTCGCGGGCTGAGTTCCGGGGCCGGCCCCCGTCCACCGGGGCACGGCCCGCGTCCACCGGGCGCGGGCCGTGCCCCGTCGCGCTCACCCGTCGACCAGGACGAACAGCGTCATCAGGACCACCATGGGCGTCAGCAACAGTCCCGAGCTGACGGCCCAGTAGCGCCGGCCCGGTACGCCCGCCTTCGGGCGGGCCAGGGCGCCGACGGGGAGCCACAGGGCCAGGAACACCGCCCACACGGGGACCAGGATCATCGCCCAGGGCAGCATGCCGTCGTTGTCCGTGGGTTCGCGCGAGGTGAGGCCCAGCTCCGCCAGCGGGTAGTTCGTCGCGAACATCATCGACAGCCACAGCGGCACGATCGCCACCACCCCGAGGATCAGGTGGACGGCCACGGAAGGGCCCCAGCGTCGGACCGAGTCCACGTCAACCCCCTTTGCGTGAGACGGATCACGGTACAGGGCACGCATGTCGGCGGTACGTGAGGGGATGCATACCGGGCACCCCCTGGACAGATCATGAGGTTAGGCTAACCTAAGCCTGTTTCCAGCCAAGGGGCCGCGCGCGTGCACCCGCCGGCTCCGTACGCACGAAAGCAGACCCAGCCATGTCGAACGCCAGAACCGCCCGCTTCTCCCGTCGCGGACTGCTCGCCGCCGGTGGTGCCCTCGGACTCGGCGCCGTACTCGCCGCCTGCGGGGACGACGACACGAAGAACGGCGGCTCGGAGTCGGCGAAGGAGACCAAGTCCGGCCCCTGGTCCTTCAAGGACGACCGCGGCACCACCGTGAAGCTCGACAAGGTCCCCACGAACATCGTCGCGTTCACCGGTGTCGCCGCGGCCCTGTTCGACTACGGCATCGAGGTCAAGGGCGTCTTCGGCCCGACCAGGACGACGGACGGCAAGGCCGACGTCCAGGCCGGTGACATGGACGTCAGCAAGCTGACGATCTTCGGCAACAAGTTCGACAGCTTCAACGTCGAGCAGTACGCGGCCTTCCAGCCCGAGGTGCTCATCTCCACGACGTTCGACGACGCCGGCACCCTCTGGTACGTCCCCGAGGCCTCCAAGGACAAGATCGCCAAGCTCGCCCCGAGCGTGGCCATCTCCGTCTACGACCGCCAGATGCCCGAGCCGCTGCAGCGCATGGCCGAGCTGGCCGAGTCGCTGGGCGCCGACATGAAGGCCGCGAAGGTCGTCGAGGCGAAGAAGAGGTTCGAGGCCGCCGCCGAGCGGCTGCGCAAGGCCGCCAAGGCCCGGCCGGAGATCAGGGTGCTGGCCGGCTCCGCCGCGCCGGACGTCTTCTACGTCTCCGGTTCGAACTACTCCATCGACCTGGAGTACTTCAAGGCCCTCGGCGTGAACCTCGTGGAGCCCCCGGAGGAGGCCAAGAAGGCGACCGGCGGCTGGTTCGAGACCCTGAGCTGGGAGAACGTCGACAAGTACCCGGCCGACGTCATCATCATGGACGACCGCGCCTCGACCATCCAGCCCGCCGACATCACCGAGGGCACCTGGAAGAAGCTCCCCGCGGTCAAGGCCGGCCAGGTCATCGCCCGCTCCCCCGAGCCGATCCTGTCCTACGACAAGTGCACCCCGCTGCTCGACAACCTCGCCGAGGCCATCGAGAAGGCCAAGAAGGTCGGCTGACCCCTTCCGCCCACCTCTCCCCTGGGAGCCATAGGTGACCACCGCCGTAGCCGCCCCGTTCCGTTTCTTCGCCCTCCAGGTCGTACGGACGAGGCGGCTCGGCCCGTCCCTCGTCCGGGTCACCTTCGCCGGCCCCGAGCTGCGGGACTTCCGTTCCGACGGGCGGGACCAGTCCCTGTCGCTGTTCCTGCCGCATCCGGGGCAGAGCGAGCCGGTCGTGCCGCTCGAACTGGGCGACGACTGGTGGCGGGGCTGGCGCGAACTGCCGGAGAACGTGCGGGCGGTGATGCGGTCGTACACGCTCCGGGAGCTGCGGACGGACGCCCGGGGGCACACCACCGAGGTCGACGTCGACTTCGTGCTGCACGGCATCGGACCGGACACCCCGCTCCAGGCCGGCCCCGCCTCCCGCTGGGCGGCGCGCGCGAGCGCCGGTGACCGGGTGCTGCTGCTCGGCCCGGCGGTCGCGGACAACCGGGCGATCCGCTTCCGGCCGCCCGAGGACACCGACCTGGTCCTGCTCTGGGCCGACGAGACCGCGCTGCCCGCCACCGCCGCCATCCTCGGATCCCTCCCGGCCGGCACCCGCGCCCGGGTCTGGCTGGAGGTGCCGCACTCCGGGGACGTCCAGGACCTGGCCACCGCGGCCGACGCCGAGGTCACCTGGTTCGTGCGGGAGCGGAACGAGGACGACGCCGCCCAGGACTCCCCTCTGGCCCTCGACAGCCTCCGTACCGACCGGCTCCCGTCCGCCGGGCGGCCGTACGCGTGGATCGCGGGCGAGTCCGGCTGCGTGAAGCAGCTGCGGCGCGTCCTCGTGAACGAGCGCGGGATCGACCGCCGCCGCGTGACGTTCGTGGGCTACTGGCGCCGCGGGATGACCGAGGAGCAACTGCGCGAACAGGGCTGATCCCGGCGCGGGTCGAGCCGCCGCGCCCCTGGCGCGGAGTGATCACGGTCACGATCGGGACCAACGGCGCCTCGCGTTATTGAGGTTAGGCTAACCTAAGTGACGCAACAGGCCGCTCTGCGGCTCGGCCCGTTCCCCGCACCGGACCGTCCCCACCGGAGGACCCCTACATGCGTTCGCACCTGCTCAACGGCACCACCGCGGAGCACTACCGCCGCTCCGTGACCGAAGGAGTCGAGCGGGTGGCCACCAAACTCGCCACCACCGACCGGCCGTTCACCGGCGTCACGGTCGACGCCCTCTCCCCCCGCATCGAGCAGATCGACCTCGACCAGCCGCTCCACGACACCACCGCGGTGCTGGACGAACTGGAGGACGTCTACCTCCGGGACGCGATCTACTTCCACCACCCCCGCTACCTCGCCCACCTCAACTGCCCGGTCGTCATCCCGGCACTGCTCGGCGAGGCCGTCCTCTCCGCCGTCAACTCCTCCCTGGACACCTGGGACCAGTCGGCCGGCGGCACCCTCATCGAGCGCAAGCTCATCGACTGGACCACCCGGCGCATCGGCCTCGGCCCGGCCGCCGACGGCGTGTTCACCTCCGGCGGCACCCAGTCCAACCTCCAGGCATTGCTGCTGGCGCGTGAGGAGGCCAAGACCGACGCGCTCGGGAAACTGCGCGTCTTCGCCTCCGAGGTCAGCCACTTCAGCGTGCAGAAGTCCGCGAAACTGCTGGGCCTCGGACCGGACGCCGTGGTGCCGATCCCCGTCGACCAGGACAAGCGGCTCCAGACGGTCGCCCTCGCCCACGAGCTGGAGCGCTGTGCCGGGGCGGGCCTGGTCCCCATGGCGGTCGTCGCCACCGCCGGCACCACCGACTTCGGCTCCATCGACCCGCTGCCCGAGATCGCCCGACTGTGCGAGCAGTACGGCGCCTGGATGCACGTGGACGCCGCCTACGGCTGCGGCCTGCTCGCCTCGCTGAAGTACCGGGACCGCATCGACGGCATCGAGCGCGCCGACTCCGTCACCGTCGACTACCACAAGTCCTTCTTCCAGCCGGTCAGTTCGTCGGCCGTGCTGGTCCGCGACGCGGCCACGCTGCGGCACGCCACCTACCACGCGGAGTACCTCAACCCGCGCCGCATGGTGACCGAGCGCATCCCCAACCAGGTCGACAAGTCCCTGCAGACCACCCGCCGGTTCGACGCGCTCAAGCTGTGGATGACACTGCGCGTGATGGGCGCCGACGGCATCGGCCGGCTCTTCGACGAGGTGTGCGACCTGGCCGTCGAGGGCTGGAAACTGCTCGCCGCCGACCCGCGCTTCGACGTGGTCGTCGAGCCGTCGCTGTCCACGCTCGTCTTCCGCTACGTCCCGGCGGCCGTCACCGACCCCGCCGAGATCGACCGGGCCAACCTCCACGCCCGCAAGGCCCTGTTCGCCTCCGGTGACGCGGTGGTCGCGGGCACCAAGGTCGCCGGGCGCCACTACCTGAAGTTCACCCTGCTCAATCCCGAGACCACGACGGCCGACATCGCCACCGTCCTCGATCTGATCGCCGGCCACGCCGAGCAGTACCTGGGAGAGTCCCTTGACCGCGCTTCCTGAATCCGCCCGCACGTATGACTTCGTGGGGATCGGGCTCGGTCCCTTCAACCTCGGACTGGCCTGCCTGACCGAGCCCATCGCCGAACTCGACGGCGTCTTCCTGGAGTCCAAGCCGGACTTCGAGTGGCACGCCGGGATGTTCCTCGACGGCGCCCACCTGCAGACGCCGTTCATGTCGGACCTGGTCACCCTCGCCGACCCGACGTCCCCGTACTCCTTCCTCAACTACCTGAAGGAGAAGGGCCGGCTGTACTCGTTCTACATCCGCGAGAACTTCTACCCGCTGCGCGTGGAGTACGACGACTACTGCCGCTGGGCCGCGGGCAAACTGAGCAGCATCCGCTTCGGCACCACGGTCACCGAGGTGACGTACGAGGACGAGCTGTACGTCGTCCGGACCACCACCGGCGACACCTACCGCGCCCGCCACCTGGTGCTCGGCACCGGCACCCCGCCGTACGTCCCCGAGCCCTGCCGCGGACTGGCCGGTGACTTCATCCACAACTCCCGCTACGTGCAGCACCGCGCGGAGCTGCAGAAGAAGAAGTCGATCACGCTGGTCGGCAGCGGCCAGTCCGCCGCCGAGATCTACTACGACCTGCTCGGCGAGATCGACGTCCACGGCTACCAGCTGAACTGGGTCACCCGCTCCCCGCGCTTCTTCCCGCTGGAGTACACCAAGCTGACCCTGGAAATGACCTCGCCGGAGTACATCGACTACTACCGCGCGCTGCCGGAGGCGACCCGCTACCGGCTCACTGCCGAGCAGAAGGGCCTGTTCAAGGGCATCGACGGCGACCTGATCAACGAGATCTTCGACCTGCTCTACCAGAAGAACCTCGGTGGCCCGGTCCCCACCCGCCTGCTCACCAACTCCGCCCTCACCAGCGCCCGCTACGCCGACGGCACGTACACGCTCGGCTTCCGGCAGGAGGAGCAGGAGAAGGACTTCGAGATCAGCTCCGACGGCCTGATCCTGGCCACCGGCTACAAATACGTCGAGCCGGAGTTCCTCAAGCCGGTCCGCGACCGCCTGGTCTACGACTCCCACGGCGGCTTCGACGTCGCCCGCAACTACGCCATCGACGTCACGGGCAAGGGCGTGTTCCTCCAGAACGCCGGCGTCCACACCCACAGCATCACCAGCCCCGACCTGGGCATGGGCGCCTACCGCAACAGCTACATCATCCGTGAGCTGCTCGGCGCCGAGTACTACCCGGTCGAGAAGACCATCGCGTTCCAGGAGTTCGCCGTATGAGCATCCGCGACACCGGCTTCAAGAACGGGCTCGGCACCTTCACCGTCCGCCCGCTCGACCCGCTGAACGACGCCGGGCTGCTGCACCGCTGGGTCACCGACCCGAAGGCGGCGTTCTGGATGATGCAGGACGCGAAACCGGAGGACGTCGAGCGCGAGTACATGAAGATCGCGGCCGACGAGCACCACCACGCGTGCCTCGGTCTGCACGACGGCGAGCCCGCCTTCCTCATGGAGTGGTACGACCCCGCCCACCGCGAGCTGGTCGGCCTGTACGAGCCGGAGCCCGGCGACGTCGGCATGCACTTCCTGGTCGCGCCCACCGACACCCCGCTGCACGGCTTCACCCGGTCCGTCATCACCGCCGTGCTGGCGCACCTCTTCGACGACCCGGCGACCCGGCGCGTCGTCGTCGAACCGGACGTGTCCAACAAGGCGGTGCACGCCCTGAACGAGGCCGTGGGCTTCGTCCCCGTACGCGAGATCGACAAGCCGGAGAAGAGGGCCTTGCTGAGCTTCTGCACCCGTGAACAGTTCGTCGCGGCCACGGGGGTGGGCGCATGAACCTCGCCGACTCCGTCTCCCACCTGACCCCCGAGCGCTGGGAGAGGGCCAACCGCCTGCTGATCCGCAAGGCGCTCGCCGAGTTCGCACACGAGCGGCTGATCACACCGAAGCCCGACGGCGACGGCACGTACGTCGTCCGCGGCGACGACGGCACGGTCGGTTACCGCTTCAGCGCCGTGCGGCGCGCCCTCGACCACTGGCAGGTGGACGCCGACTCCATCAGCCGCCACCGGGACGGCGCCGAGCTCCCGCTCGCCGCACTGGACTTCTTCATCGAGTTCCAGAAGTCCCTGGGGCTGAGCGACGAGATCCTGCCGGTGTACCTGGAGGAGATCTCCTCCACCCTCTCCGGCACCTGCTACAAGCTCACCAAGCCGCCGGTCACCTCCGCCGAACTGGCGCGGAGCGACTTCCAGGCCGTCGAGACCGGCATGACCGAGGGCCACCCCTGCTTCGTCGCCAACAACGGGCGGCTCGGCTTCGGCGTCCACGAGTACCTGGCGTACGCGCCGGAGACGGCGAGCCCCGTGAAGCTGGTGTGGCTGGCCGCGCACCGCTCGCGGGCGGCGTTCACGGCCGGCGTCGGCATCGAGTACGAGTCGTTCCTGCGGGGCGAGCTGGGTGCGGAGACCGTCGAGCGGTTCCACGGCGTCCTGCGCGACCAGGGGCTCGACCCCGCCGACTACCTGCTGATCCCCGTGCACCCCTGGCAGTGGTGGAACAAGCTGTCCGTCACCTTCGCCGCCGAGGTGGCCCGCAGGCACCTGGTCTGCCTGGGCGAGGGCGACGACGCGTACCTGGCCCAGCAGTCCATCCGGACCTTCTTCAACACCTCGCACCCCGAGAAGCACTACGTGAAGACGGCCCTGTCCGTCCTCAACATGGGCTTCATGCGGGGGCTGTCCGCCGCCTACATGGAGGCGACCCCGGCGATCAACGACTGGCTGGCCCAGCTGATCGAGGGCGATCCGGTGCTGCGGTCGACGGGCCTCACGATCATCCGGGAGCGGGCGGCGGTCGGCTACCGGCACCTGGAGTACGAGCGGGCCACGGACCGCTACTCGCCGTACCGGAAGATGCTGGCGGCGCTGTGGCGGGAGAGCCCGGTGCCCTCGCTCCGGGGCGGCGAGACCCTGGCCACCATGGCGTCGCTCCTCCACGTCGACCACGAGGGGAAGTCCTTCGCGGGCGCGCTGGTCGAGCGGTCGGGGCTCGCGCCGGCCGAGTGGCTGCGGCACTACCTGCGCGCCTACTACACCCCGCTGCTGCACAGCTTCTACGCCTACGACCTGGTGTACATGCCGCACGGCGAGAACGTCATCCTGGTCCTGGAGGACGGCGTGGTGCGGCGGGCGATCTACAAGGACATCGCCGAGGAGATCGCGGTGATGGACCCGGACGCGGTGCTGCCGCCGGAGGTCTCCCGCATCCGCGTGGAGGTCCCCGACGACCAGAAGCTGCTGTCGGTCTTCACGGACGTCTTCGACTGCTTCTTCCGGTTCCTGGCCGCGAACCTCGCCACCGAGGGCGTCCTGGACGAGGAGGGCTTCTGGCGCACGGTCGCGGAGGTCACCCGCGAGTACCAGGCGTCGGTGCCCGAACTGGCCGACAAGTTCGCCCAGTACGACATGTTCGCCCCCGAGTTCGCGCTGTCCTGCCTCAACCGGCTCCAGCTGCGCGACAACAGGCAGATGGTGGACCTCGCGGACCCGTCCGGCGCGCTCCAGCTGGTCGGCACCCTGAAGAACCCCCTCGCGGGGCTCTGACCCGTGAACGGACGGGCACCCCGGAGTACGGTCCTCCGGGGTGCCCGTCAGCGTTCCGTGCCCCGGTCCGTCACTCGTTCGGCCAGGGCACCTGCGGGGACTTGTGGTAGCCGATGCCCAGCGCGTCCCAGCGCGGCCCCTGTGCCGCGAGCCGCACCCGGTAGTCCTCCCAGTCGTGCGTGGCCGCGGGGGACCAGCCCAGCTCGGCCACTCCCGGCAGCCGCGGGAAGGCCATGTACTCGAGGTGGGCGGAGTTCTCCAGGGTCTCCGTCCACAGCGGCGCCTCGACGCCGCGCACCGCGGAGGCGGGCACACCCGGCAGGTAGGAGCCCGGGTCCCAGTCGTAGGAGCGCCTCACCTCGACGTGGCCGGCCCAGGACAGGCCGAGCGGGGTGTTCGCGTCGTACTTCATGTCGAGGTAGCTCCGGTCGGCCGGGGAGAGGATCAGCCCGGTGCCGTTCCGGGCGGCCTCGGCGACCTGCTCCTTCTCCTGCCCGCTGGTGCCGTCCAGGCCCCAGTACTGGGCGAGGGCCCCCTTGGCCGGGTCGGCGCCGGTGAGCTGGTGCCAGCCGATGACGGTCTTGCCGTACTTCGCGACGATCGGCTGCACCCGGTCCATGAACTTCACGTAGTCCTCGTGCGGGGTGGAGTGCGCCTCGTCGCCGCCGATGTGCAGGTAGCGGCCCGGGGTGAGCGCGGCCAGCTCGCGCACCACGTCGTCCACGAAGTCGTACGTGATCTCCTTGCCGACGCACAGCGAGCTGAAGCCGACCGCGATGCCGGTGTAGAGCGGGGGCGCCACGCCGTCGCAGTTCAGCTCGGCGTAGGAGGCGAGGGCCGCGTTGGTGTGGCCCGGCATGTCGATCTCGGGGACGACCTCCAGGTGGCGGGAGGCGGCGTGGCGGACGATCTCCTTGTAGTCGGCCTTGGTGTAGTACCCGCCGGGGCCGCCGCCGACCTCGGTGGAGCCGCCGTAGGTGGCCAGGCGCGGCCAGGAGTCGACGGCGATGCGCCAGCCCTGGTCGTCGCTGAGGTGCAGATGCAGCTTGTTGATCTTGTACAGGGCGAGCTGGTCGATGTAGCGCTTGACCTCGTCGACGGCGAAGAAGTGCCGGGAGACGTCCAGCATGGCGCCGCGCCAGGCGTAACGCGGGGTGTCCTCGATGGTGCCGCCCGCGACCAGCCAGGGTCCGGGCTGTACGGAATCCTTCTCGACGGCCGCGGGGAGCAGCTGACGCAGGGTCTGGACGCCGTGGAAGAGGCCGGCGGGCTCCGCGGCGGTGAGGGTGACGCCCGAGCGGCCGCTGTCCAGGCGGTAACCCTCCGCACCGAAGGGGCCCTTGGCGAGGCGGAGCCGGATGCCGCCCCGGCCGTGCTCGGTGACCGGCAGGCGGTAGCCGGTGGAGGGGCGCAGGACGCCGGCGAGGTACGCGCCGACGCGGCGGGTCTCGCGGGAGCCGTCGACCCGGATCCTGGTGTCCTCGGTGATGCGGTACGGGGATCCGCCCGGTTCCACCGAGGCGGGGGCCGGGATCACCCGGTCGAGCGGGACCGGGGCGGCCGTGCCCCGGTCGGGGCCCGCCGGCCCGGGGCTCGCTCCCAGGGTGACGGCCCCGGCCGCCATGACCAGCAGCAGGGACCCGAGCAGCCGGGTGGTGCGGGGAGTCGTTCCGTGGTGCCGTCTCACACGTGCTCCCTTCATCTGTTCACCGTCAACTCCGCGGCTCCGCAAGGAAAGCCCGGATGGGTATAGACCACTCTCCCGCAGAACCGGTGAAAGAATCCCCCCATGGCGGAAATCATCCAGAAGGACGGCACCTGGACCTTCGACGGAGAAGCGCTGCGGCTGACTCCCGGACGGGACAAGAACGTCGGTCTGCTGCGCAGGACCCTGGGTGAACTGGTGGTGCCCCTGGGCGCGTTGGCGGGGATCTCGTTCGAACAGGGCAAGAAGGCGGGACGGCTGAGGCTGCGGCTGCGCGACGGCGCCGACCCGCTGCTGCTCGCGGCCGGCGGCCGGCTCACCGAGCCGCACGACCCGTACCAGCTGATCGTCGAGTCCGACCGTTACGGAGTCGCCGAGTACTTCACGGAGGAGGTCCGCAACGCCCTGCTGCTGGACCAGGTTCCCTCCGACCCGGTCGCCGAGTACCTGCTGCCCGGCCCGTCCGTGCCGCTGTCCGTGTCCGCCGGGGACGGCACGGCGAGCTTCGACGGCGAGCGCGTCCGCCTGGAGTGGAACTGGAAGACGGAGGACGCCAAGGCCGCCGCCGGTGCCCGCACGCTCGCGCTGGCCGACATCGCCGCCGTGGAGTGGCAGCCGGCGGTCGGACTGGAGAACGGCCACCTCCGCTTCACCGTGCGGAACGCCCCCACCAAGGCTCCGGCCAAGTACGACCCCAACGCGGTGGAGCTGTGGGGCTTCAAGAAGGACCCGCTGATGGCGCTCGTCGCCGCCGCCGTCCAGGCGCGCCTGCCCCACCCGGCCGCCCGGGACGCCGCCGGGGGCGCCCCCGCGGGCGGGCGGCCGGCGGAGCCCGTGGCCGCCGGCGTGCCCGCCGCGGCTCCCGCCCCCGCCGCCGAGGACGATCACGACGCCCTGCTGCGCCGGCTGCGGGAGCTGGGCGAGCTGCACCGCTCCGGGGTGCTGACGGACGAGGAGTTCACCCTGGCCAAGCAGGCGGTCCTCAAGCGCATGTAGTGGCTCGCCCCGCCCCCGGGAGATGCCGCGACCACCCCGGGGGGCCCTCGCCTGCCCGAAATCGGGCACGTTTCTTGCGAAACCGTCGCCGGTACCCCAGGATCGTCGGGTGCACGACGAACTTGTTGATCACCTGACGCGGTCCACACCCCTCAGCCGGGGCGAGGCGCTGCGTGTGATCCAGGACGTGCTCGCCTACTTCGACGAGACGACCGAGGAGTACGTCCGTCGCCGTCACCGCGAGCTCCAGGCCCAGGGCCTGGTGAACGCGACGATCTTCGAACGGATCGAGGCGGACCTCAGGTACCGCGCGGTGGCCCCGCCCGAGCTCTCGCTCCGGCAGCTGCGCCGTATCGTCTACGGCTGATCCCCTACGACTCATCCCCTACGGCTAGGAACACACCCATATGTGCGGAATCGTCGGATACATCGGCAGGCGCGAGGTCGCTCCCCTGCTGCTCGAGGGCCTGCAGCGCCTGGAGTACCGCGGCTACGACTCGGCGGGCATCGTCGTCACCTCCCCGAAGGCGTCCGGCCTGAAGATGGTCAAGGCCAAGGGCCGGGTGCGCGACCTGGAGGCGAAGGTCCCCGCGCGCTTCAAGGGCACCACCGGCATCGCCCACACCCGCTGGGCCACCCACGGCGCCCCGTCCGACGTGAACGCCCACCCGCACCTGGACGCCGAGGGCAAGGTCGCCGTCGTCCACAACGGCATCATCGACAACGCCTCCGACCTGCGCCGCAAGCTGGAGGCGGACGGCGTCGAGTTCCTCTCCGAGACGGACACCGAGGTCCTCGTCCACCTCATCGCCCGCTCGCAGGCCGAGAAGCTGGAGGACAAGGTCCGCGAGACCGTCCGGCTGATCGAGGGCACGTACGGCATCGCCGTCCTGCACGCCGACTTCCCGGACCGCATCGTGGTGGCCCGCAACGGCTCGCCGGTCGTGCTCGGCATCGGCGAGAAGGAGATGTTCGTCGCCTCCGACATAGCCGCCCTGGTCGCCCACACCCGGCAGATCGTCACCCTCGACGACGGCGAGATGGCCACCCTCAAGGCCGACGACTTCCGCACCTACACCACCGAGGGCACCCGCACCACCGCCGAGCCGACCACCGTGGAGTGGGAGGCGGCCTCCTACGACATGGGCGGCCACGACACCTACATGCACAAGGAGATCCACGAGCAGGCCGAGGCCGTGGACCGCGTGCTGCGCGGCCGGATCGACGACCGCTTCTCCACCGTGCACCTGGGCGGCCTGAACCTGGACGCCCGCGAGGCGCGCCGGATCCGCCGCGTGAAGATCCTCGGCTGCGGCACCTCGTACCACGCCGGCATGATCGGCGCGCAGATGATCGAGGAGCTGGCCCGCATCCCCGCCGACGCCGAGCCGGCCTCCGAGTTCCGCTACCGCAACGCGGTCGTCGACCCCGACACCCTGTACATCGCGGTCTCCCAGTCCGGTGAGACGTACGACGTGCTGGCGGCCGTGCAGGAGCTGAAGCGCAAGGGCGCGCGGGTGCTGGGCGTGGTGAACGTCGTCGGCTCGGCGATCGCCCGCGAGGCCGACGGCGGCATCTACGTGCACGCCGGTCCCGAGGTCTGCGTCGTGTCGACGAAGTGCTTCACGAACACCACCGTCGCCTTCGCGCTGCTCGCCCTGCACCTGGGCCGCACCCGCGACCTGTCCGTGCGCGACGGCAAGCGGATCATCGAAGGGCTGCGCAGGCTCCCCGGCCAGATCGCCGAGATCATGGAGCAGGAGGAGGAGATCAAGAAGCTGGCCCTGGAGTACGCCGAGGCCCGCTCGATGCTCTTCATCGGCCGCGTCCGGGGCTACCCGGTGGCCCGCGAGGCCTCCCTGAAGCTCAAGGAGGTCTCCTACATCCACGCCGAGGCCTACCCGGCCTCCGAGCTCAAGCACGGCCCGCTGGCCCTGATCGAGCCCGCGCTGCCGACCGTCGCGATCGTGCCGGACGACGACCTGCTGGAGAAGAACCGCGCCGCGATGGAGGAGATCAAGGCCCGCCAGGGCCAGATCCTCGCGGTCGCCCACCAGGAGCAGGAGAAGGCCGACCACACGATCGTCGTGCCGAAGAACGAGGACGAGCTGGACCCGATCCTCATGGGCATCCCGCTCCAGCTCCTCGCCTACCACACGGCGCTGGCCCTGGGCCGGGACATCGACAAGCCGCGCAACCTCGCCAAGTCGGTGACGGTGGAGTAACCGGCGCCGGCGGCCCGGGCCGGCAGCGGCGGTCCGGGCCGGCACCGGCGAAACGGACTCCCGGAGGTGCCACCCGTCTCCGGGAGCCGGCGAGCCGGCGGGTTCCGCGAGGGCGACGGGTTACGGGATGACGACGACGGGCCGCTGCGCCCGCTTGGCGAGCCGGCCGGCCACGGAGCCGAAGATCCGGCCCACGACGCCGTGGGTGGAGCCGACCACGATCGCGTCGGCCTCGTACTCCCGGCCCACTTCCTCGAGTTCGTGGCAGATGTCGCCCCCGCGCTCGACCAGGATCCAGGGCACTTCGGCGAGGTAGTCCGCGCAGGCGAGTTCGAGGCCGAGGACCTCGGTGCGGTGGTCCGGGACGTCCACGAAGACCGGGGGCTCGCAGCCCGCCCACACCGTGGTGGGGAGCCGGTTGGCGACATGGACGATGATCAGGCCCGAGCCGAGCCGTCGCGCCATGCCGATCGCGTAGGCGAGGGCCCGTTCACTGGAGGTCGAGCCGTCGAAGCCGACGACCACCCCGTGCCGGAACGCGGGGTCGCACGCGTGGCGTGACTCCTCCGCCGCCGCGGGATCGGCCGCCGTGGGGTCGGCGACCGGCCGCTTGCGGTCCGCGGGTTCGAAGAATTCGTGACCGGCCATGGCTGTCTCGGGGTGGTGATCCTTTTATGGGGGACGACAGTGTGCGGCGGAGCTGTGTCCGGGAATCATCTTCCCAACCCCATACCCCCAAGGGTACGGCGGCACTCCTCCTGAGCCCAGATCCCGCGCACGCTGGCTGGCGGGTTCCCCGGAGCATGCACGAGGGGACGCCCGTAACGCAATGGTTGCTGTGTTGTACAGGCGGTTTGCGCGGGGTTCACTCGGCCGCGAGAGTGGGGTGCCGCGGGCCGTCCGCCCCCGAACGCGCGGTGGCCGGCGATCCGGCCGCCCGCCGGACCCGTGGGCCGCGCCCCGGGAGGCACACCGCGCCCGGAACCGGCCCCTCCCCCGAGAGGACCGCGCGGCGGCGCCGAAACACCGGCCGGTTGACCGGTTTCCATGCACGCGCCCGTATCTTTTCAGCCAACTTCTGCTTCTCGTGCATTCCCTGCCGTACCCACCCCCCACCCCCCGTTCGACCTGCACGGAAAGGGCCGCAGGGGTCCTGCGCACCCTACGGGGATTGGCCACTGCGACGAGGCGCACTTCCCTGCACGGCTCGCGAGTGCAACGCTTCGTGATCGAATGCTTCACGCCAAGTTGCCAAGTCGACAATGTCCCGGATGCCGAACTGGCCACCGGGGCACGGCGGGACGCAGTAGATTCGATCTTGACTGTCTTTACGGCGGGGGACTCGTGCAGGACCGAGGGGAAACGTGCAGGAGCGACACAACCGAGGAGCCGCGACCACCGAGGGGGGCTTAGCAGGATGAGCCACGACTCCACTGCCGCGCCGGAAACCGCGGCCCGGAAACTCGCCGGGCGACGTCGCAAGGAGATCGTCGCGGTGCTGCTGTTCAGCGGCGGCCCCATCTTCGAGAGTTCCATACCGCTGTCGGTGTTCGGGGTTGACCGCCAGGACGCCGGCGTGCCGCGCTACCGCCTGCTGGTGTGCGGCGGCGAAGAAGGCCCCCTGCGGACCACGGGGGGCCTGGAACTCACCGCGCCACATGGCCTGGAGGCGATAGCGCGGGCGGGCACCGTCGTGGTGCCGGCCTGGCGCTCGATCACCTCACCACCGCCTCAGGAGGCGCTCGACGCGCTGCGCCGGGCCCACGAGGAGGGCGCCCGCATCGTCGGGCTGTGCACCGGCGCCTTCGTCCTCGCGGCGGCGGGCCTGCTGGACGGCCGGCCCGCGACCACCCACTGGATGTACGCGCCGACGCTGGCCAAGCGCTATCCGTCGGTGCACGTCGATCCACGGGAACTCTTCGTGGACGACGGTGACGTGCTGACCTCGGCGGGTACGGCGGCCGGCATCGATCTGTGCCTGCACATCGTGCGCACGGACCACGGCAACGAGGCGGCCGGGGCGCTCGCCCGGCGCCTGGTCGTCCCGCCGCGCCGCAGCGGCGGCCAGGAGCGCTACCTCGACCGGTCTTTACCGGAGGAGATCGGCGCCGACCCGCTCGCCGAGGTCGTCGCCTGGGCGCTGGAGCACCTCCACGAGCAGTTCGACGTGGAGACGCTGGCGGCCCGCGCGTACATGAGCCGCCGTACGTTCGACCGCAGGTTCCGCTCGCTGACCGGGAGCGCTCCCCTGCAGTGGCTGATCACGCAGCGGGTGCTGCAGGCGCAGCGTCTGCTGGAGACGTCGGACTACTCGGTGGACGAGGTCGCCGGCCGCTGCGGCTTCCGCTCGCCGGTCGCCCTGCGCGGCCACTTCCGGCGCCAGCTCGGCTCGTCCCCGGCCGCCTACCGGGCCGCGTACCGCGCGCGGCGCCCGCAGTCCGACCGGAACCAGGACGGCGACGGCACCCCGGGCACCCCGGGAAACGTCCCGTCCGGCCAGCAGGGCCCACAGGGCCTACAGGGCCTACAGGGCCATCCAGGACTGCCGGGTCATCCGGGACAGGCGGGTCATCCGGGACAGGCGGCGGCCGCCCTGCACCCGGACAACCCCGTCCCGCACCAGTCCCGCCGCACCGCGGCGGCGAGCGCCCTGGGCCCGTCCGTGACGGCCTCGGCCTCCCCGGCGGACTCCGGCCGCGAGGCCTACGTCCCCTCGCGGGCGGGCGTCCCGGGACAGCGCGGCGCGACGTGACATAGGCGGCGGAGGCGGCAGCCGCCGAGCGGGGCCGGAGGCACACGCCTTCGGCCCCGCTCGCCCGTGCGTGAGCGAAACGCCCGCGAGAACCGCTCGCGCCCACCAGCCCGGCCCGGCGCGACCGCCCGCACCGCACCGGCCGGCCGCCGGCGGGGCCGCCCGGTCGCGCCCGGCCCCTCCGGCGGCGCGGAACGAGGCCGCTTCGGCCGAGGCGGAGCCCGGGGCGGCGGGCTCCCGCGACGGCCACCCGCCGCACCGGGACGTCCCCGTCACCGGGCGCTTCACCACCCGGCTCACTCCACCTGCGGCGCGCCGTAAGGTGAGACGCATGAACGATCGCATGGTGTGGATCGACTGCGAGATGACCGGCCTCTCGCTGTCGGACGACGCGCTCATCGAGGTGGCCGCCCTCGTCACCGACTCCGAGCTGAACGTCCTCGGCGAGGGCGTGGACATCGTCATCCGCCCGCCGGAGCGGGCCCTGGAGACGATGCCGGAGGTGGTGCGTCAGATGCACACCGCGTCCGGGCTGCTCGCCGAGCTGCCGAACGGCACGACGCTCGAGGACGCCGAGCAGCGGGTCCTCGCCTATGTGCAGGAGCACGTCAAGGAGCCCGGCAAGGCGCCCCTGTGCGGCAACTCCGTCGGCACCGACCGCGGTTTCCTGCTGCGGGACATGCCGACGCTGGAGGACTACCTGCACTACCGCATCGTGGACGTGTCCAGCATCAAGGAGCTGGCCCGCCGCTGGTACCCGAAGGCGTACTTCAACAGCCCCGAGAAGAACGGCAACCACCGCGCCCTCGCCGACATCCGCGAGTCCATCGCGGAGCTGCGCTACTACCGGGAGGCCGTCTTCGTCCCGCAGCCGGGGCCCGACTCGGACACCGCGCGGAAGATCGCCGCGAAGCACGTTCTGCCCGCGCAGTAGGCGGGCCGGAGGGGGACGCCGGGGGCGCCGCGCAAAGCCGTGCGCGAGCACCCCTTCGGACCCTGTACACTTTTTCTCGGCCGGTCGGGGAAGGAACTGATCCCAGCCGACAAGGTCATGGTGGGTGTAGCTCAGCTGGTAGAGCACCTGGTTGTGGTCCAGGATGCCGCGGGTTCGAGTCCCGTCACTCACCCTCAGCAGTCAGCCGGTGACCTTCAGTCAAGGTCACCGGCTGAACTCGTTCCCGGGCCCATCCGCCCCGGAGGACCCGGGCGAAAGACCCCGGACGGGTCCCGGACCCGTCGGATCCCTCAGGGCCTCAGGACGAGGCCCGCTCCACCAGCTCCGTGGCCAGCACCACCTGGCGCCGGTCCAGCTCCCGGGACACGGGCGGGCGGCGGTCGGCGACCTCGGCGAGCAGCAGGTCGATCATCCTGTGGCCCATCTCCTCGATGGGCTGGCGCACGCTGGTCAGCGGCGGGTCCATGTGGCGGGCGATGGCGGAGTCGTCGTAGCCGACCAGGGCCACGTCGTCGGGGATGCGGCGGCCCGCCTCGCGCAGGACCTGGCGGGCACCGGCCGCGGTGACGTCGGAGGCGGCGAAGACCGCGTCCAGGTCGGGGCGGCGCTCCAGCAGGGCCGCCATCGCGCGCCGGCCCCCGCCCTCGGAGAAGTCACCGGCCTCGACCAGCAGCTCGTCCACCTCGTGGCCCGCCTCCCGCAGCGCGTCCCGGTAGCCGTCGATGCGCCGCTGGGCGCCGTACACGTCGAGGCGGCCGGTGATGTGGGCGATGGTGCGCCGGCCCCGGCCGATCAGGTGCTCGACGGCCTGGCGGGCGCCGCCGTAGTTGTCCGAGTCCACCGAGGTGAGCGTCTCCGCGGCCGAGCGGGGACCGCTGATCACCGCCGGGATCTCCAGCTGGGCCAGCATGTCGGGCAGCGGGTCGTCGGCGTGCACCGAGACCAGCAGCACCCCGTCCACGCGGTGGGCGGCCAGGTACTGGGCGAGCCGCTGCCGCTCCCGGTCGCTGCCCGCGAAGATCAGCAGCAGCTGCATCTGGGTGTCGGACAGCGCCGCCCCGACGCCCCGGAGCATGTCCGAGAAGTACGGCTCGGCGAAGAACCGGGTCTCCGGCTCGGGCACGACCAGCGCGATGGCGTCCGTGCGGTTGGCGGCCAGGGCGCGGGCGGCGGTGTTCGGGACGTAACCGAGCTCCGCGACCGCGGCCTCCACGGCGGCGCGGGTGGCGTCGCTCACCCGGGGGGAGCCGTTGATCACCCGGGAGACCGTGCCACGGCCCACACCGGCGCGCGCCGCCACCTCTTCAAGGGTGGGTCGGCCGCCGCTCCGGCCCCGCGCTCCGTGGCTTGCCATCGGCTCCGCCTTCCGTCGTGTGTCACGCTGGCCTGGAATCTAACAGCCCTGCGGGCGGTCGTGGCCGCCGCCGGGAGGGCGGCTCACGGAGCCCGGGCTCCCGGGCGCGGGGCGGAGTCGTCCAGTTAACAGCCGGATAACCGAACGCAGTTTGCCGCGTCTGCACCCTTGACACCCCCGCCCGGACCCGCGACTCTTCAACACATCACTTGTGGGAGCGCTCCCACAGTACCTGACACATACACAACCCGCACGTTCCCCGCCCGAGCCGCAGCGAGCAAGACACGGGCCCAACAGAGCCGTTGGCCGGGGGGTCGGCACGTCAGGGCAACAGGAGGACGCAATGCGAGCACGTACCCTCCCCCACTCTCGGCTGCGCTCGAACGGGGGCAAGCCCATCGCCCGCAAGGCGCTGGCCGTCGCAGCGGCGGTGGCGTTGAGCACCGGGCTGCTGGCCGGCTGTGCCGACGACGGCGGAGACGACTCCGATTCCTCGTCGGGCGGCGGCGAGGGCAAGACCACGATCACCCTGGGTCTCTTCGGCACCATGGGCTTCAAGGAAGCCGGCCTCTACGACGAGTACGAGAAGCTCAACCCCGACATCAACATCGAAGAGAACGTCGTCGAGCGGAACGAGAACTACTACCCGGCGCTGCTGAACCACCTCACCACCAACAGCGGTCTGATGGACGTCCAGGCGATCGAGGTCGGCAACATCGCCGAGGTCGTCGCCACCCAGGCGGACAAGTTCGTGGACATGTCCAAGGTCGAGGGCGTGAAGCCGGAGGGCTGGCTGGACTGGAAGTGGAAGCAGGCCACCACCAAGGACGGCCAGACGATCGGCCTGGGCACCGACATCGGCCCGATGGCCATCTGCTACCGCAAGGACCTCTTCGAGAAGGCCGGTCTGCCCACCGACCGCGAGGAGGTCGGCAAGCTGTGGGCGGGCGACTGGAAGAAGTTCGTCGAGGTCGGCGAGGAGTACAAGAAGAGCGCCGGCAAGGACACCTTCTTCATGGACTCCCCCGGCGGTCTGATCAACGCCATCCTCAGCAGTGAGGAGGAGAAGTTCTACGACTCCTCCGGCGAGGTCATCTACAAGACCAACCCCGCCGTCAAGGCCGCCTTCGACCTGACCGCCGAGGCCGCCGAGAAGGGACTGGTCCAGTCCCAGACGCAGTTCCAGCCGGCCTGGGACTCGACGATCGCCAACAGCAAGTTCGCCACCGTCGCCTGCCCGCCGTGGATGCTCGGCACCATCAAGGGCAAGTCCAAGCCGGACGCCGCCGGCAAGTGGGACGTCGCCGTGGCGCCCAAGTCCGGCAACTGGGGCGGCTCCTTCCTGGGCGTGCCCAAGAGCGGCAAGAACGTGGAGGAGGCGCAGAAGCTGGTGGCCTGGCTGACCGCGCCGGAGCAGCAGGCCAAGCTGTTCGCCGTGCAGGGCAGCGTCCCGAGCGCCCCGGCCGCGTACGAGCTGCCCGAGGTGGTCAACGGCAAGAACGAGATGACCGGTGACGCGCCGATCGGCAAGATCTTCTCCGAGGCCGCCCAGCAGATCCCGGCCCAGGTGATCGGCCCGAAGGACCAGATCATCCAGCAGGGTCTGACGGACAACGGCGTCATCCTCGTGACGAAGGGCAAGTCCGCCAAGGAGGCCTGGGAGACGGCCACCAAGACCATCGACAACAACCTGGACAAGTGACCCGGATGGCCACCCGCTCCGACACCGCCGCGTCCCCCGTCAAGGGGGGCGCGGCCCCGGGCCGTCCGCCCGGGGGCTCCCCGACGGACAAGGAAGCAAAGCGCCGGGCCAAGCTGTCCCGCCGCTGGCAGCGCGACGCGCGCTGGAGCCCGTACGCGTTCGTCTCGCCGTTCTTCCTGCTGTTCGCGGCCTTCGGTCTGTTCCCGCTGCTCTACACCGGCTGGGCCTCGCTGCACCAGGTGGAGCTGACCGCCCCGACCGACATGAACTGGGTCGGGCTGAAGAACTACACCCGGATCTTCGACGACGACTTCTTCTGGAACGCGGCACAGAACACCCTGACCATCGGCATCATCTCGACCGTTCCGCAGCTGATGATCGCGATGGGCATCGCCCACATCCTCAACTACAAGCTGCGGGCCTCGACGTTCTACCGGGTCGCGATGCTCGCCCCGTACGCCACCTCGATCGCCGCCGCCACGCTGGTGTTCGTGCTGCTCTTCGGGCGTGACTACGGCATGATCAACTGGGCGCTGGGCGCGGTGGGGATCGACCCGATCGCCTGGCAGGACGACAAGTGGCCCGGACAGATCGCCGTGTCGACGATCATCATCTGGCGCTGGACCGGCTACAACGCGCTGATCTACCTGGCCGCGATGCAGGCGATCCCGCAGGACCTGTACGAATCGGCGGCGCTGGACGGCGCCAGCCGCTGGAAGCAGTTCCTCCACGTGACGCTGCCCTCGCTGCGTCCGACGATCCTGTTCACCGTGGTCGTCTCGACGATCGGCGCCAGCCAGGTCTTCGGCGAACCGCTGCTGTTCGACCCGAACAAGGGCGCGTCCGGCGGCGCGGAGCACCAGTTCCAGACGCTCGGCCTGTACCTGTACGAGCAGGGCTGGGTGAACCAGCACCTGGGCCGTGCCTCGGCGATCGCCTGGACGATGTTCGCGATCCTGATCGTCATCGGCCTCATCAACCACGTCATCTCGCGCCGGCTGCGCGCCAGCAGTTAAGGAGTTGTGGCCGTGACGACGACTGTGACGCCCCCCGAGACCACGCCCGCCAAGAAGCCGAAGCGCTCGCGCCTGCCGAAGTCGGCGCGGGCCGGAGGGACACTGCACGGCGGTCCGATCGCGTACGCGATCCTGATCGTGTTCACGCTCGTGTCGCTGTTCCCGCTGATCTGGACCGCGATCGCCGCATCCCGGGACAACCAGCGCCTGGCGCAGACGCCGCCGCCGTTCTGGTTCGGCTCCAACCTGTTCAAGAACCTGGAGATCGCCTGGAACGACGCCAACCTCGGCGAGGCGTTCCTCAACACCACGATCGTGGCGGGCACCTCCGCGGTGACCATCGTCGTACTGTCGACGGTCGCCGGGTTCGCCTTCGCCAAGCTGCGCTTCAAGGGCCGCAACGCGATGATGCTGATCGTCATCGGCACGATGATGATCCCGCCGCAGCTCAGCATCATCCCGCTGTACATGATGGTCGCCAAGCTCGACTGGACCGACCAGCTGCAGGCGGTCATCTTCCCGTCGCTGGTGAGCGCGTTCGGCGTGTTCTTCATGCGGCAGTACCTGCTGCAGGCGCTGCCGGACGAGGTCATCGAGGCCGCCCGGGTGGACGGCGCGGGCAGCTGGCGCGTGGTGTGGCACGTGGTGTTCCCGGCCGCGCGGCCGGCGATGGCCGTGCTCGGCATGCTGATGTTCGTGCAGGCCTGGAACGACTTCCTGTGGCCGTTCCTCGTGCTGACCCAGACCGGTAATCCGACCGTGCAGGTCGCGGTCGCGGGCCTGGGCCGCGGTTACACCCCGGACCAGTCCCTGATCATGGCGGGTGCGCTGCTGGGTACGCTGCCCCTGCTGCTGGTCTTCGCGATCTTCGGCAAGCAGATCGTGGGCGGCATCATGCAGGGCGCCGTCAAGGGCTGACGCCCGCTCGCCCGAAGCACCCTGGGGCCGGGTCACCGCCGCCTCGGCCCCCTCCTTCCTTCTCCCTCTCACCCCTTCCTCCACTCGTCGGTCTTCCACGACCTCCTATGGGAGCGCTTCCATGTCTGACTCCGCCACGCCGGCGACCCCGGCGACCTTTCCTCCCGCCTTCCTCTGGGGCGCCGCGACCTCCGCGTACCAGATCGAGGGGGCGGTGCGGGAGGACGGACGTACCCCTTCCATCTGGGACACCTTCAGCCACACGCCGGGCAAGACGGCCGGCGGCGAGACCGGTGACATCGCTGTCGACCACTACCACCGCTACCGCGAGGACGTGGCGCTGATGGCGGAGCTGGGCCTGAACGCCTACCGCTTCTCCGTCTCCTGGCCCCGGGTGCAGCCCACCGGCCGCGGCCCCGCCGTGCAGCGCGGCCTCGACTTCTACCGCCGTCTGGTGGACGAACTGCTGGCGCACGGCATCAAGCCCGCCGTCACCCTCTACCACTGGGACCTGCCGCAGGAACTGGAGGACGCGGGCGGCTGGCCGGAGCGCGACACCGCCCACCGCTTCGCCGAGTACGCGCAGATCGTCGGCGAGGCCCTCGGCGACCGGGTGGAGCACTGGATCACGCTCAACGAGCCGTGGTGCAGCGCCTTCCTGGGCTACGCCTCCGGTGTGCACGCCCCCGGCCGCACCGACCCGGCGGCCTCGCTGCGGGCCGCCCACCACCTCAACCTGGCGCACGGCCTGGGCGCCAGGGCGCTGCGCTCGGTGATGCCGGCCCGCAACTCGGTCGCGATCAGCCTCAACTCCTCGGTGGTGCGGCCCCTCTCGCCGAGCGACCCGGCGGACCTGGCGGCGGCGCGCAAGATCGACGACCTGTCCAGCGGCATCTTCCACGGCCCGATCCTGCACGGCGCCTACCCGGAGACGCTGCTGGAGGCGACCTCGTCGCTCACCGACTGGTCGTGCATCCACGACGGCGACCTGGACCTGATCCACCAGCCGCTGGACGCGCTGGGCCTCAACTACTACACGCCCACCCTGGTGTCGGCGGCGGACCCGGACGCGAAGGGCCCGCGGGCCGACGGTCACGGGACGAGCGACCACTCGCCGTGGCCCGCCGCGGACGACGTCGCCTTCCACCAGTCGCCGGGCGAGCAGACGGAGATGGGCTGGTCCGTCGACCCGACGGGCCTGCACGACCTGATCATGCGCTACACCGCCGAGGCGCCCGGCCTGCCGCTCTACGTCACCGAGAACGGCGCCGCCTACGACGACAAGCCCGGCGCCGACGGCACGGTGCACGACCCGGACCGCATCGCCTACCTGCACGGCCACCTCTCGGCGGTCCGCCGGGCCATCACCGACGGTGCCGACGTGCGCGGCTACTTCCTGTGGTCCCTGCTGGACAACTTCGAGTGGGCGTACGGCTACGACAAGCGCTTCGGCGCGGTGTACGTCGACTACGCGACCCAGCAGCGGATCCCGAAGTCCAGCGCCCTGTGGTACGCGCGGGCGGCGAAGTCGGGAGTCCTGCCCGAGCCCGAGCGCATCTGATCCGCTCCGGGGAACGGGGGGCGGGGCGCGGTGCCCAGGGGAGTGCCGCGCCCCGCAGGGGTGACCGGCCCTGCCACCGGAGCCGCGCGTGCCCCGGCCGGATGGGGAACCGGCCGGGGCACGCGCTTCCCCCGTCGTCCGCGAGGGCTGCGGTGCGGTGCGGGCCTACTCGTAGGCCGCGAACGCCTTCGTGAAGGCGAACTTGTCCTGGAGGACCGAGCTGCAGGTGGCGTCGGCGGACGGCTTGGTGCCGCCGGGGCACTGCTGGTCACGGGTGCCGGACCACATCGACAGCCGGCCCAGGCCCCTGGCCCGGGCGAAGTCCACCAGCTGGGTGGCGTCGTCGACCGTGAAGATCTCGGTGACGACGTCGTTGACACCGATCATGGGTGTGACCGCGACCGTCTTCCAGGCCTCGCGGTCGCCCAGCCCGAGGACGCCCTTGAGCTGGGCCTGGGTGGCGGTGGCCGCCTGCTCGGCGTAGGTGCCCATGTCGCCGCTGTAGGCGGGGCCGTAGTCCATCGCCATGATGTTGACGGCGTCGATCCGCACGCCGTTCTTCTTCGCGTCCGCGAGCAGGTTCACGCCGTCCTGGGTCAGGCCCTCCGGCATCACCGGGAGGGTGAAGGAGACGTCCAGGTCCGGATGGTCCTTCTGGAGCTCGGCGATGGCCCGGGCGCGGCGGGTGTTGGCCGCCGCGTCGGGCAGCGCGCCGCCCTCGACGTCGAAGTCGACCTTGGTGAGGTCGTAGGCGTCCACCACCTTGCGGTACGCCGCAGCCAGCGCGTCCACCGAGGCGCAGGTCGTGCCCAGTTCGGAGCCGGCCGCGCCGCCGAAGGAGACGCGGACGTCGCCGCCCTTGGCGCGCAGCGCGCCGATCTGGCCGGCCACCGCGTTGCTTCCCAGGTCGCTCACGCCGCCCCACTGGGGCGTGCAGCCGCCGCCGTCGGTGATGAAGGCGAGGTTGTACTCCTTCACCCCGGTCGCCTCGGCGCTCGCGAGGAGGTCGAAGGCCGGGAAGAGGGAGGTGTCGACGTACGGGGCGAAACCGGCGGTGTCCGGGGTGCCGCTGCCGGTGCTCTCCGTGGGCTTCGGGGTCGGCGTCGCCGTCGGCTGCCCGGTCGGCGTCGGCTGCCCGGTGGGGGTCGGGGCCTCGGTGGGGCGGCCGCTGGGCTCCGGGGCCGGGCCGCCGTCCGCGGAGCACTTCGCGCCGTCGACGAGGCAGCCGGTCGGCTCGCCGGTGCCCTTGGCGACGAAGCCGACGGTGACCGACT
>NZ_JAPSKQ010000071.1 GCF_031181555.1 Streptomyces sp.
CGTACGGACCGCCGCCTCCGTAGGGGTCGCCGCCGCCCGGGTACGGCGGGGGCCGGCTGCCGTACGGGGCGTCGTAGGGGGAGCCCTGTCCCGGTGCCCCGGGGCCGCCGGTGTCTCCGGGGCCGCCGGTGTCTCCGGGGCCGCCCGGCGGGGGATGCTTTCTGAACGGGTCGTCGTCCGGCGGCTGACCGGAGCCGGAGGGCGGTTCGGTGCTCATGGCCCGAGTCGACCGCGAACCCCCCGGCCCCGCATCCGGCGAGCGGCCGTCCGGAGTACCGGTTCCCCGGGCCGCGTGACCGGATGCCGCGCCGTACGGCGTGGGCCGTCAGCCCGCCACGAACGTGTGCGCGGCCTTGTCGTGCCAGCACTGGCGCCAGGGCTTGTCGAACAGGCACCACAGGACGCCGACGACACCGACGACGAGGAGGCCGGGGACGCTGTAGACCAGCCAGCGGCGCAGGGCCGCGCCGAACTCCGGCGCCTCGTGCCCCTCGATGTCGCGCACCTCGAGACCCATCAGCTTCTTGCCCAGGGTGCGGCCCCACTTGACGGTGGGCAGCACCTCGTAGAGGACGCCGGCGAGGAGGAGAACGGCGAGGACGATGCCGAGGTACACCGAGGTCGTGCCGTCGAGCAGCCAGACCGTGACGGTCTCGCCGGACAGCTTGGCCGCGTCGATCTTCGCGTGGACGTGGTCCACCGCCTTGATGCCCAGCGGCACGGCCGCCACGGCCGTGACGCCGCCGAGCACGACGGTGTCCAGCAGCCGCGCGGCCAGCCGCTTGCCGAGCGCCGCGGGCCGGGCCGCGGCCTGTCTCCGGGCGGCGGCCTGGAACGGGTCCTCGACCGGCGGCTTCCACGGCGCGACCGGCGGCTCCTCGCCGCCCGCGAGCCGGTGCACCTGCTGCGCCCAGGAGGCCTGACCGCCGCCGGGACCGCTCGTCAGCGGCGCGCCGGGAGCGGCCGGTCCGGCTGCCGTCGGGGCGGCCGGTGCGGCCGGTGCCGTCTGCGGAGGAACGGCCGGGGCGACCTGCTGCGGCCCGGACGGCGCCGTGGGGACGGCGGCCGCGGCGGCCTGGCCGGCACCTCCCGTCCGTGCGGCGACGGCACGGGCGGCGGCCGCCTTCCCGGCCCCGAACCCGGGTCCTCCGGAAGCGGCGGAACCCGCCTGGGCGCCCACGCCCGGCCCACCCGCTCCACCGGCCCCCCGGGCCCCGGCGCCGGGCGCCGCCGCTCCCCCGCCCGACGCGCCCGTGCGCGGGGTGACGGCGCGGAAGGTCATGGTGCCCTCGTCCTCCGGGGCTCCCCCGGGGGCGTCGGCCGGGGCGGCCGGCTCCTGCCGGGGCTCCGCCGCCGGCCTGCGGAACACGAAGGTGCCGCCCGGGGCGGCCGCGCCGGTCTCCGGCCGGTCCGGGTCCGTGTCCGTCCCCTCGGACGCCGTCTCCGGTCCGGGGGCGTGCGGGACCCTCGGGTCGGCGCCCCAGGAGACCCTGCGGTCCGGGTCGCCGCCGAAGCCGGACTGGCGGGAGCGGTCGGCGCCCCAGGCCGAGGCGGGTTCGGGCCGGCTGCCGTGCTGCGACCCGGGCGGGGACGGGGCGGCGGACGGAGCCGGGGACGCGGCCGGCTCGTCGACCGGGTCCTCGTCGAAGAAGTGCGGGCCGGTCTCCTCGACGGAGGGCCGCGCCGGGCGCGCACCGGGCGGCGGGGCGAGCGACTCGCCGTCCTTGGGCGCCGGACGGCTCGTGCCCGGTACCCAGGCGGCACCGTTCCAGTACCGGACATATCCAGGAATGGACGGGTCCGGGTAATACCCTTCGCGGGGCGTGTCGTCGCCGGGGGCCGGGGTTGGGGCGCTCATGTCCGTCGTCCCGTATCTGCTCGAGGGGTGGGTCGGGGGAAACCACATCTATCAGACGAGCGCGGGCCTGACCGCCCGTCCCGCCGGACCCACCCCTTTCGGGCACCGACGTGGTACCCGGCGAAAGACTTTCCGGGAACCCGCGCGCGGTGCGCGGGAGTCAGAAGAGCTTGCCCGGGTTCAGGAGGTTCAGCGGGTCGAAGACCTGTTTGACGGCCCGCTGCATCTCCACCCCCACCGGGCCGATCTCGCGCGCCAGCCACTCCTTCTTCAGGACGCCCACGCCGTGCTCGCCGGTGATGGTGCCGCCGAGTTCCAGGCCGAGCGCCATGATCTCGTCGAAGGACGCGCGGGCCCGCCGGGACTCCTCGGGGTCCGCCGCGTCGAAGCAGACCGTCGGGTGGGTGTTGCCGTCGCCCGCGTGGGCGACGACGCCGATGGTGAGCCCGTGCTTCCCGGCGATCCGCTCGACGCCGTCGATGAGCTCGCCGAGCCGGGAGCGGGGCACGCACACGTCGTCGATCATCGTCGTGCCCTTGACCGCCTCGAGGGCGACCAGGGACATCCGCCGCGCCTGGAGCAGCAGTTCGGACTCGGCGGCGTCCTCGGCCGGGACGACCTGGGTGGCGCCCGCGGCCTCGCACAGCGCGCCGACGGCGGCGAGGTCGGCGGCCGGGTCGGTGGTGTCGAAGGCGGCGAGCAGCAGGGCCTCGGTGGACTCCGGCAGGCCCATGCGGGCCAGGTCGTTGACGGCCTTGACCGTCGTACGGTCCATGAGTTCGAGCAGGGAGGGGACGTGCCCGCCGGCCATGATGCGGCACACGGCGTCGCAGGCGGCGGCGCCGGAGGCGAACTCGGCGGCCAGCACCAGCTGCTCGGGGGGTTTGGGCCTGAGGCCGAGGACCGCGCGGACGACGATGCCGAGGGAGCCCTCGGAGCCGACGAACAGGCGGGTCAGGTCGTATCCGGCGACGCCCTTGGCGGTGCGGCGGCCGGTGGACATCAGCCGGCCGTCGGCCAGCACCACGTCCAGTCCGAGGACGTACTCGGCCGTCACCCCGTACTTCACGCAGCACAGCCCGCCCGAGGCGGTGCCGATGTTGCCGCCGATGGTGCACGTCTCCCAACTGGAGGGATCGGGCGGGTAGTACAGGCCGTGCTCGCCGACGGCTCGGGAGAGGTCGGCGTTGACGACGCCGGGTTCGACGACGGCGATCCGGTCGACCGGGCTGATCTCCAGGATGCGGTCCATCTTCGTCAGGGAGAGCACGACGCAGCCGTCGGTGGCGTTGGCGGCGCCGGACAGGCCGGTGCGGGCTCCCTGGGGGACGACCGGGACGCGCAGCGCGGTGGCGGTGCGCATGACGTGCTGCACCTGTTCGACCGTGCGGGGCAGGACGACCACGGCGGGGCTGCCGGCCGGGCAGAAGCTCGCCATGTCGTGGGCGTAGGAGGCCGTGACGTCGGGGTCGGTGAGGACGGCCTCGGGGGGCAGGCCGCCGAGCAGCCGATCGACGAGGGGGCCGGCCGTCCCCGTGTCTTCATCGCGTCGCGCTTGGATACGGCTCATGATCACAGCGTGACACCGGGGGCCATCGGTGTGAACCCCGCGTACGGCAGCCGCGTCACATCGGGGTGTGTTCATCGTACGAACGCAGGGTGTGGCGCACAGTGGGCGCCATGGACGACAAGCCACGAGGGCCCGGCGGGCGGGTCCGCCGTCGGGTGCTGCTCGCCTCGGCCGCCTCGGCCGCCGGGTGCGCGGTGCTCGGCGGGGTGCTGGTGCTGCTGCCGGAGGAGCGCGGGGCGGACGGGCCGGATCCGGGGGCGCGGGCGCTCGCGGCGGTCACCAGCGGGGTGCCGGCCTCGCTGCCCGATCTGGAGGTGCTGGCCGAGGAGCGCGGGCGGCATCTGAGGAAACACCCGAAGGACGCGGAGTCCTGGGCGGTGCTCGGGGCGGCCCGGGTGGAGCAGGGGCGGCGGCTGGCGGATCCGGCGTACTGGTCGCGGGCCGAGAAGGCGCTGCGCACCTCGCTGAAGGTGCGGCCGAAGGGGAACGCGCAGGCGCTGCGGGGCCTCGCGGCGCTGGCGAACGCGCGCCGGGACTACGCCGGGGCGCGCCGGTGGGGCGAGGCGGCGCGGAAGCTGGAGCCGAAGCGGTGGACGACGTATCCGCTGCTGATCGAGGCGTCCGCCGGGCTCGGTGACCACGAGGAGGCGGAGAAGCTGCTGAAGAGGCTGAACGAGCTGCGCTCCGGTCCTGTCGCGATGGCGCGGGCGGCGGCCGTGTACCGGGACCGGGGCTGGCGGGAGGACGCGGCGGCGCAGCTGGCCGACGCGGTGTCGGCCGCCGGGGAGCCGGCCGAGCGGGCGGCGTATCTGGAGCAGGCCGGGCAGCTGGCCTGGGAGCGCGGCGACCGCCGGGACGCGCTGCGGCACTTCCAGGAGGCGGTGCGGACCGACCCCGACCAGCGGGCGGCGCAGGCCGGGCAGGGCAGGGTGCTGGCGGCGCTGGGCCGGACGGCGGAGGCGATCGGCGCGTACCGGGTGGCGCTGGCCGGGCAGCCCCGGCCCGAGTACGCGCTGGAACTGGGCGAGCTGTACGAGTCGCTGGGGCGGCGGCAGGCGGCCGGGGTGCAGTACGGCCTGCTGCGCGACCGGGTCCGGCTGGCCGCGGCGCACGGGGCCGAGGAGGACCTGGTCCTGGGCCGGTTCGAGGCGGACCACGGGGACGCGCGGGCCGCGGTGCGGCGGCTGCGGGCGCTGTGGGAGCGGCAGCCGTCGACGGCGGTGGCGGACGCGCTGGGCTGGGCGCTGCACCGGGCGGGCCGGTCCGGGGAGGCGCTGCCGTTCGCGGTGCGGGCGACGGAGGGGACGCAGGGCGGCGGGGTGCGCAGCGCGCTGTACGTGTTCCACCGGGGCATGATCGAGCGGGAGGTGGGGCGGTACGGGGCGGCCCGGCGGCATCTGCGGGAGGCGCTGCAGATCAACCCGTACTTCTCGCCGCTGCGCGTGCCGCGGGCGAAGGCGGCGCTGGAGCGGCTGGGCGAGCCGTCCGTGCAGGCCGGGCCCGAGGCGTCCTGACCGGAGGGCCGCCGGCGGGGGCGGGTACCGGCCGCCGGTACCCGCCCCCGCCCGGATCCGCCTACCGGATCACAGGTTGCCGCGCTTGGCCTGCTCGCGCTCGATCGCCTCGAACAGGGCCTTGAAGTTGCCCTTGCCGAAGCCCATCGATCCGTGCCGCTCGATGAGCTCGAAGAACACGGTCGGGCGGTCCTGGACCGGCTTGGTGAAGATCTGCAGCAGGTAGCCGTCCTCGTCGCGGTCGGCGAGGATCTTCAGCTCGCGCAGCGTCTCGACCGGCACCCGGGTGTCGCCGACCCACTCGCCGAGGGTGTCGTAGTACGAGTCCGGGGTGTCCAGGAACTGCACACCGGCCGCGCGCATCTGACGGACCGTCTGCACGATGTCGTTGGTGTTGAGCGCGATGTGCTGGACGCCGGCGCCGCCGTAGAACTCCAGGTACTCGTCGATCTGGGACTTCTTCTTGGCGATGGCGGGCTCGTTGATCGGGAACTTGACCTTGAGCGTGCCGTCGGCCACCACCTTCGACATCAGCGCGCTGTACTCGGTGGCGATGTCGTCGCCCACGAACTCCTTCATGTTCGTGAAGCCCATGACCTTGTTGTAGAACTCGACCCACTCGTTCATCCGGCCGAGCTCGACGTTGCCGACGCAGTGGTCGATGGCCTGGAAGGAGCGCTGGGCGGGCGGTTCGACGATCGGGGCGGCGGCGACGTAGCCGGGCAGGTAGGGGCCGTCGTAGCCGGTGCGCTCGACCAGGGTGTGGCGGGTCTTGCCGTAGGTGGCGATCGCGGCCAGGACGACGGTGCCGTGCTCGTCCTTGAGCTCGTACGGCTCGGCGACCGGGCGGGCGCCGTGCTCGACGGCGTAGGCGTACGCGGCGCGCGCGTCCGGGACCTCGATGGCGAGGTCGATGACGCCGTCGCCGTGGGCGGCCACGTGGTCGGCGAGGAAGGTGCCCCACTCGGTGGACGGCTTGATCACCGAGGTGAGGACGAAGCGGGCCGAGCCGCTCTCCAGGACGTAAGCAGCGGTCTCGCGGCTGCCGTTCTCCGGTCCGGAGTAGGCGACCAGCTTCATGCCGAAGGCGGTGGAGTAGTAGTGCGCCGCCTGCTTGGCGTTGCCCACGGCGAAGACGACCGCGTCCATTCCCTTGACCGGGAAGGGGTCGGCCTGCCGGGTGCTGGTCTCGGGAGTGTGGTGTGTGGTCTGCGTCATAGGGGCAGGGTGGTGCAGCCCTGCAAGGTGCGCAATAGTTCGCGTATTCACTGGGCAATCTGTTCAGCCGTATGCCCGTGTCGGCGGGCTCTCTGTACAGGATGACCATCGGGAGGGGCGGGATGGCGATCGATCACCTGGACGGCCGGATCATCGTGCTGCTGGCGCGCGAGCCGCGCATCGGCGTGCTGGAGATGTCCCGCCGGCTCGGGGTGGCGCGCGGGACCGTGCAGGCCCGTCTGGACCGGCTTCAGTCGAACGGAGTCATCCGCGGATTCGGTCCCCAGGTGGATCCGGCGGCGCTCGGCTACCCGGTCACGGCGTTCGCCACGCTGCAGATCCGGCAGGGACAAGGGGCCGACGTACGGGCCCACTTGGCGACCGTGCCGGAGGTGCTGGAGCTGCACACCACCACCGGCACCGGGGACATGCTGTGCCGGCTGGTGGCCCGCTCCAACGCCGATCTCCAGCGGGTGATCGACCGCGTCGTCGGTTTTGATGGAATCGTCCGGGCCTCCACGGCGATCGTCATGGAGAACCCCGTCCCGCTGCGGATCATCCCGCTGGTGGAGCAGGCGGCGCTCGGCGAGTGATCCGACCTGGCCGAGCTGGGGGTGAGCGGACCGTGAACTTCTGGGAGTACCTGGGCGCCCGGCACCAGCAGTTGCTCACCGACGCCTACCAGCACGCCAGCGCCGTCTTCCAGTGCATGGTGGTGGCGACCCTGCTCGGGGTGCTGATCGGGGTGGTCACCTACCGCAGCGAATGGGCGGGCAGCCTCGCCACCACCGCCACCGCGACCCTGCTGACCGTTCCGGCGCTGGCCATGATCGGTCTGCTGATCCCGGTCGTGGGGCTCGGCGTGCCCCCGACGGTGATCGCGCTGACGCTGTACGGGCTGCTGCCGATCGTGCGGAACGCGATCGTGGGCCTGCGCGGGGTCGACCCGGCGCTGGTGGACGCGGCCAAGGGCATCGGCATGTCCCGGCTGGCCCGGCTGGCACGGGTGGAGCTGCCGCTGGCCTGGCCGCCGATCCTCACCGGGATCCGGGTCTCCACACAGATGCTGATGGGCATCGCCGCCATCGCCGCCTACGCCTCCGGCCCCGGCCTCGGCAACCTGATCTTCCGCGGGATCGCCTCGCTGGGCAGCAGCAACGCGCTCAACCAGGTGCTCGCCGGCACGCTCGGGATCATCGTCCTCGCGCTCCTCTTCGACGCCGCGTACGTCCTGCTCGGGCGGCTGACCGTTCCCAGGGGGATCCGTGCCTGAGACACCCGGAAGGACGTTCCGGCCGTCCCGGTCCGCCACCGGGGTGACCATCGAGCTGGAGGGCCTGACCAAGCGGTACCCGGGCAGTGCGCAGCCGGCCGTCGACAGCGTCAGCATGGAGATCGGGGCGGGCGAGACGGTGATCTTCGTCGGCCCGTCCGGCTGCGGGAAGTCCACCACGCTGAAGATGATCAACCGGCTGATCGAGCCGACCGGCGGCCGGATCCGCATCGACGGCCGGGACGTCACCCGCATGGACCCGGTGCGGCTGCGCCGCAGGATCGGCTACGCGATCCAGGCGAGCGGGCTGTTCCCGCACCTGACCGTGGCGCAGAACATCGCGCTGGTGCCGAGGATGCTGCGCTGGCCGGCGGGCCGGGTGCGGGCGCGGGTGGAGGAGATGCTGGACCTGGTCGGTCTGGACCCCGGCGAGTTCCACGACCGCTATCCGCGTCAGCTCTCCGGCGGCCAGCAGCAGCGGGTGGGCGTGGCGCGGGCGCTGGCGGCGGATCCGCCGGTGCTGCTGATGGACGAGCCGTTCGGGGCGGTCGACCCGATCACCCGGGACCACCTCCAGGACGAGCTGATCCGGCTGCAGCGCGAGCTGCACAAGACGATCGTCTTCGTCACCCACGACTTCGACGAGGCGATCAAACTGGGCGACCGGATCGCCGTGCTGCGCGAACGCTCGCACATCGCCCAGTTCGACACCCCGGAGGCGATCCTCACCAACCCGGCGGACGACTTCGTCTCGGGCTTCGTCGGCGCGGGCGCGGCGCTGAAGCGGCTCAACCTCACCCGGGTGCGGGACGTGGAGATCACCGACTGTCCGACGGTGACCGTCGACGACCCGCTCCAGCACGTCCTCGGCCGGCTGCGCCCCGACGGCACCGACGAGGTCCTGATGCTCGACAGACAGGGCCGTCCCTACAAGTGGATCCGCCGCGGGGACGTGATGCGGGCCCAGGGCTCGCTGGCCCGCGCGGGCACGCTGGTGCACGACACGGTGACCCGGGACGCGACCCTGCGGGACGCGCTGGAGGCGGTGCTCACCGACAGCGCGGGGCGGGTGGCGGTCACCGGACGGCGCGGCGCGTACGAGGGCGTCGTCGACGTGGGGACGCTGATGAACTCCGTGCACGCGCTGCTGGAGGCCGACCGGCTGGAGGCGCTGGAGGCCCAGCACCGGCTGGAGGAGCTGCGCGCCGACCGGACGCACGCCGAGCAGGAGGGCTTCGGGGGGGAGGCGAAGGCGTGAGGACCCCTTCCGGGCGGCGGCCCGAGGGCGGGCGCGAGGCGGAGGAGAACGCCTTCCGGGACGAGGGCGGCGGGCCACCGGACGAGGCGGAGCCCGCTCCCCCGCCACCGGGGGCGAAGCCGCCCCGGGTGACCTGGCGGAAGCTGACGTTCCTGCCGGCGGTGCTGGTCGCCGTGCTGCTGGCGACCTGGCTGTGGTTCGAGCAGGCCGACCTCGACGCCCTCTCCCGGAACGCGCTGTCGGACGGCCGGGTGTCCAAGGCGCTGTGGCAGCACATCGAGCTCACCGCGATCTCGACGTTCTTCGTGCTGATCATCGCGATCCCGCTGGGCGTCCTGCTGACCCGCCGGGCGCTGCGCAGGGCCACCCCGGTCGCGATGGCGTTCGCCAACACGGGCCAGGCCACCCCGGCGATCGGGCTGCTCGCGCTGCTGGTGATCTGGCTGGGCATCGGCCGCAGGGCGGCTCTGATCGGCATCATCGCCTACGCCGTGCTGCCGGTGCTGTCCAACACCATCGCGGGCCTGAAGGCCAACGACCCGGCGCTGCTGGAGGCGGCGCGCGGCATCGGCATGTCCCCGCTGGGGGTGCTGACCCGGGTGGAACTGCCCCTGGCCGTGCCGCTCATCCTCGCCGGGGTGCGTACGGCGCTCGTCCTGAACGTCGGCACGGCGACACTGGCGACCTTCGGCGGGGGCGGCGGTCTGGGCGTCCTGATCACCACCGGGATCACCAGCCAGCGGATGCCGGTGCTGGTGCTGGGCTCGGTCCTCACCGTGGCGCTCGCCCTGCTGGTGGACTGGCTGGCCTCCCTGGCCGAACTGCTGCTGCGACCGCGGGGCCTGGAGGCGGACGCATGAGACGGCGTACGGGTTCGCTGCTGGCCGGGCTGGTCCTGGTGGCGGCCTCCGCCTGCGGGCTGACCAGCGGCTCCCCCATGGTCGACGACGTGGAACCCGGCTCGATCGGGCAGGGGAAGCCGCTCGAGGGCGCGCGGCTCACCGTCACCTCCAAGGAGTTCACCGAGCAGCTCATCCTCGGCGCGATCATGGGCATCGCCTTCCAGGCGGCCGGCGCGGAGGTCGTCGACCGCACCGGCATCCAGGGCTCCGTCGGCTCCCGGGAGGCGGTCGTCAACGGCGAGGCGGACGCCGGGTACGAGTACACGGGCACGGCGTGGATCACGTACCAGGGCAACAGCACGCCGATCCCCGACCCGCGCGAGCAGTGGGAGGCGGTGCGCGAGGCGGACCTGGGGAACGGGGTGACCTGGCTGGAACCGTCGGAGCTGAACAACACCTACGCCCTGGCCATGAACCGGGCGAACCACGAACGGTACGGCACGGACACCCTCTCCGACGTGGCCGCGCTGGCGAAGTCCGCTCCGGGGGCGGTGACGCTGTGCGTGGAGGGCGAGTTCGCCAACCGCGCGGACGGGCTGCCGGGCATGCAGAAGACCTACGGCATGGACCTCCCGGCGCGGAACGTCACGCAGATGGACACCGGCATCATCTACACCCAGGCGGCGAAGGGCGCCTGCGCCTACGGCGAGGTCTTCACCACCGACGGCCGCATCAAGTCCATGGACCTGGTGGTGATGGAGGACGACAAGAGGTTCTTCCCCCACTACAACGCGGCGCCGACGGTCAACACCGACACCCTCCGGGAGTGGCCGGCCATCGCCGACGTGCTCGCCCCGGTCACCGCGAGGCTGGACAACGACGTGGCGCGGACCCTGAACGCGAAGGTGGACGTGGACGGCGAGGACCCGCACCAGGTGGCGCTGGACTGGATGGTGGAGGAGGGGTTCGTGAAGGAGGGGTAGGGGCCCGCGTCCGCGGCACGGCCCGCCGGACAGGCCCTAACAGCTCGGGACCCTGCCGGTGCCCTTCTCCAGCGCGACCAGGGCGTCGACCGCGCCCTCGAGGGTGGTGACCGGGATCAGGCGCAGCCCCTCGGGGAGTTCGGCCTGCGCCTCGGCGCACTCGGCCTTCGGGACCAGGAAGACGGTGGCGCCGTCCCGGCGGGCGGCCTGGGTCTTCAGCGGTACGCCGCCCACCGCGCCGACCGTGCCGTCCGCGTCGATCGTGCCCGTACCGGCGACGACCCGGCCGCCGGTGAGGTCGCCGCCGCTGCCGTCGCCGTCCAGCTTGTCGACGATGCCGAGGGAGAACAGCAGGCCGGCGCTGGGGCCGCCGACGTCGGCGAGCTTCAGGCCGACCTCGATGTCCTCGTCCTCGCGGTTCAGGTACCCCAGGGCGGCTTCGGTCGCCTCGTCCTGGGACTCCTTCATCTGCTTCCGGTTGTACCGCTCGATCTCCCGGACGTCGTCCCCGCTCGGGTAGACCGCGTCGCGGGGCATGACCGCCCGGTCGGTGTCGAACCAGCTGTCGATCACGTCCGGGAGGCCCACGCGGGTGTCCGGGGAGGTCGCGACGATGGTCGTCATCCGCAGCTCGCCGCTGGTCTCGCGCACCGGGGCGCCCGAGATCGTGATGACCTGCGCGCCCCTGTACTCACCGAGCACGTTCGCCGTCGACCCGGGCTGCGCCACCGAGAACGGCAGCGGCGCGAACACCGCCGTGGCCAGCAGGGCGACGACGGGGGCGGCACAGACGGCCAGGGCCTGGGGGCGCGTGAGACGAGAGAGCACGGGATCAATCTAACGCGACCGGCTTCCGCCCCGGCCGCGGGCAGTCGGGCTCCCCCGGTGCCCCGGGGCGACGGGGCGACGGGGTTCCTGCTCGAAGGGCCGGGGGCCGGGAGAAGGCATCCCGTCGGTGCGGACCGCGCGGTCCGCACCGACGCCGACGCCGGCACCGACGG
Organism: Streptomyces sp.; assembly: GCF_031181555.1. Taxonomy (GTDB): domain Bacteria; phylum Actinomycetota; class Actinomycetes; order Streptomycetales; family Streptomycetaceae; genus Streptomyces; species Streptomyces fimbriatus. The sequence continues at coordinate 11,518 of NZ_JAPSKQ010000071.1, forward strand.
TGGCGAGGCCCCGCTCACCGCAGTGCCTCCGCCACCTCCCTGGCCGCGTCCATGACCCTGGGGCCGACCCGCTCCGGGACGACGTCCGCCAGCATGACGACGCCGACGCTGCCCTCGACGCCCGTGACGCCCAGCAGCGGCGCCGCCGCCCCGCAGGCCCCGGCCTCCAGTTCGCCGTGGGTGAGGGTGTAGCCGGGGCCGTCCGCCCCCTGCTGCCGGGCCGAGAGGATCGCCTTCCCGGCGGCTCCCCGGTCCAGCGGGTGCCGGAACCCCGCCCGGTACGCCACGTGGTAGTCCGTCCACGACGGCTCCACCACGGCCACCGCCAGCGCCTCCGCCCCGTCCACCAGCGTCAGGTGCGCCGTCGCGCCGATGTCCTCCGCCAGCGACCGCAGCGCCGGCATCGCGGCCTCGCGCACCAGCGGATGCACCTGCCGGCCCAGTCGCAGCACGCCGAGCCCGACGCGGGCCCGTCCGCCCAGGTCACGGCGGACCAGAGCGTGCTGCTCCAGCGTGGCGAGCAACCGGTATATGACAGTCCGGTTCACGCCCAGTTTGTGGGAAAGCTCGGTGACGGTCAGCCCGTGGTCCGTATCGGCGAGCAGCTTGAGGACCCGCAGTCCCCTGTCGAGCGTCTGAGAGGTCTCCGCGGTCACGACGCCCACTCCTTAGTGGTGAGGTCGGCGGCCCCTCGCACAGGACGCGTCACCGAGTCCCGTCGGTCACGCGCTTCAGAGGCCGCCGATCGGCCGGCGGCCCGGCGGTTTCCCGGGCACAGTCGCTTCACGGCTGCGCTCCGCGGCGGCGCTGCCACGGGGCGTGTGCGTAGCGGGACAGTAGCGAGCCGGTTCGGTCAGCGGAAGGCTCCGTCCAGAATCCGGGCACATCCGCCACCGAAGTGGTTCCGTTTGTCCGGGTACGTACGCCCGCCCCCCACGCGTCGGCGTGCGGCGCGCGGTGTCACCGCATGCGCGTGGCCCACTCCTGCACCTTGGCGATCCGCTGGCGCAGCTGCCCCGCCGTGGCCTCCGCCGCGGGCGGGCCGCCACAGACCCGGCGCAGCTCGGTGTGGATGACGCCGTGCGGCTTGCCGCTCTGGTGGACGTACGCGCCGACCATGGTGTTGAGCTTCCGGCGCAGCTCCATCATCTCCTTGTGGGAGACCACCGGCCGCCGCTCGGCGGGCAGTTCGAGCAGGTCGGCCTCGGCGTCCGGTTTCTTCCGGCTGTGGGCGATCTGCCGGGCCTGCCGCTTCTGCAGCAGCAGCTGGACCTGGTCGGGTTCGAGGAGTCCGGGGATGCCGAGGTAGTCCTGCTCCTCCTCGCTGCCGGGGTGCGCCTGCATGCCGAACTCGGCACCGTTGTACATGACCCGGTCGAAGACGGCGTCGGACTCCAGCGCCTCGAAGGGCAGCATGTCCTGCTCGCCGGTGTCCTCGTCCTGCTCCCGGTTCGCCTCCTCCATCTCCTTCTCGGACTCGGCGTACGGGTCCTCCTCGCCGTTCTTCTTCGGCCTGTCGAGGACGTGGTCGCGCTCGCGCTCCATCTCGTTGGCGAAGGAGAGCAGGTCCGGGACGGTCGGCAGGAACACGGACGCGGTCTCGCCGCGCCGCCTCGACCGTACGAAACGGCCGACGGCCTGGGCGAAGAACAGCGGCGTGGAGATGGTGGTGGCGTACACGCCGACCGCGAGGCGCGGCACGTCGACGCCCTCGGACACCATGCGCACGGCGACCATCCAGCGGTCGTCGCCGGCGCTGAAGTCGTCGATCCGCTTCGACGCGCCGGTGTCGTCGGACAGCACGAGGGTGGCCTTGTGGCCGGTGATGTCCCGGATGAGCTTGGCGTAGGCCCGCGCGGACTCCTGGTCGGAGGCGATGACGAGGGCGCCGGCGTCCGGGATGGCCTTCCTGACCTCGGTGAGGCGCTGGTCGGCGGCGCGCAGCACGGCCGGCATCCACTCGCCGCGCGGATCGAGGGCGGTGCGCCAGGCCTGGCTGATCGCGTCCTTGGTCATGGGCTCGCCGAGGCGGGCCTCGATCTCGTCGCCGGCCTTGGTGCGCCAGCGCATGTTGCCGCTGTAGGACAGGAAGATGACGGGACGGACGACGCCGTCGGCGAGCGCGGAGCCGTACCCGTAGGTGTAGTCGGCGGCCGACCGCCGGATCCCGTCGTCGCCCTCCTCGTACGTCACGAAGGGGATGGGATTGGTGTCGGACCGGAACGGCGTACCGGTCAGCGCGAGCCGCCGGGTGGCCGGCTCGAACGCCTCCAGGCAGGCCTCGCCCCAGGACTTGCTGTCACCGGCGTGGTGGATCTCGTCGAGGATGACGAGGGTCTTGCGCTGCTCGACGCGGTTGCGGTGCAGCATGGGGCGGACGCCCACACCGGCGTACGTCACGGCGACGCCGTGGTACTCCTTGCCGAGCGGCCCCGCGCTGTACTCGGGATCGAGCTTGATCCCTATCCGTGCCGCCGCCTCGGCCCACTGCTTCTTCAGGTGCTCGGTGGGCGCGACGACGGTCACCTGCTGCACGACGTGGTGGTGCAGCAGCCAGGAGGCCAGGGTCAGCGCGAAGGTCGTCTTGCCGGCGCCGGGCGTGGCGACCGCCAGGAAGTCGCGCGGCTGCTCCTGGATGTACTTCTCCATCGCCCCCTGCTGCCAGGCGCGCAGCTTGCCGGCGGTGCCCCAGGGGGCACGGCCGGGGAAGGCGGGCGACAGGTGGTGCGAGTGGGAGGCGGCGCTGGAGCTGGCGGTGGTAGTCACGGTCTCCGTTGGGGGTCGAGCGGCTCGGCTACGTATGACAACCGGGCCACCCTACCGGCGGGCCGGCACGGTCAACGCGCGGACCGTGCCGGGTCACCCGGGGGTGGGACCGACGTCACATCAGCGGTTCGGGCAGCTCCCGCAGAGCCTCGGAGACGGCCTCGACCTCGTCCACAGCACCGGTGGCCACCGCGGTCACCAGGCGTTCGGCGGCGTCGGTGTCCGGACGCAGCCGCACGTCGTTCACCGCCAGGAAGACGACGCAGGAGGTCCACGCCGTCCGCCTGTTCCCGTCGGCGAAGGGGCGGTTGATCGCGAGTGACTGCGGGAGAGCCGCGGCCTTGCCGAACAGGTCCGGGTACGCCTCCTGCCCGAACACGGCGGCCGCCGGACGGTGGACATGGGTCGCTTGAGCCGCTCCGGCAGCTCGGCCCACTTGGCGGTCTGCTCCTCGGCGGCCCTGCGCACGAGCGCTTCGTGAGCCGTCCGGGCCAGGTAATCGTCCACGGCCCTGAGCAGTATCGCGTGCATGCTGACCCCCTCCTCCTCGGCGCGCAGCTTCAGGGCTTCCGTCTGGCCGGCGCGAAGACGCAGGTTCATGGCCGTACCAAAGCGGTACGACTCGTGAGGGTCAGACCGGTACCACTCAGGAAGCGGCCCGCACCCGCGTCGTCACCCACGCCCCCGCCAGGGCCACCGCCGCCATCGGCAGGAACACCGCGGCGAAGGCGGCCGGGTGGGAACCGGTGGCCTCCGTCGCCGCGTGGCTCACCGTGCCGCCGCCCAGGGCCGCGAAAGCCGCTCCCCCGACGGCCAGCAGCAGGACGTTGGACAGGCCGTCGGATATCTGGAGCGCGGCGGAGTTGGTGCCGGCCTCCTCGGGGGCGGAGAGCCGGAGCAGCAGCACGCTGGTGGAGGAGATCACCAGGCCCATCCCGAGGCAGCCGAAGGCCCAGGCGACGGCCACCGTCCAGGCGGGCACCGCGTGGATCAGCACGCTCGGGGCCGCCGCGATGGCCCCCGCCACCAGCACCATCCCGAGGGTCATCAGCCGTTCCCGGTACGGTTCCAGCCGCGGCCGCGACTGCACCCAGGAACCCAGCGCCCACGTCGCCCCGCCCGCCGCGAGCGAGAACCCGGCGAGCGTCGGGCTGAGCCCCCGCTGGGTGACCAGCATCAGCGGGACGAAGGACTCCGCGGCGATGAAGGACCCGGCGGCGACGCCGCGCAGCAGCACCACCGAGGGCAGTCCGCGGGCCGCCCGGTACGTGCCGCGCGGGAGCAGTCCCAGCACCGCGGGGACGAGCAGCGCCACGCCCGCCGCGCCCGGCAGCAGGGAGATCCAGCTCAGGTCCTGGGCGGCGTACTGGAGCAGGCCGGCGCCGAAGGAGATCGCCAGGGCGAGACGGATGCGGCGGCGGTCGAAGGAGGCCGGCGCGTGGGCGCCGCCGCCCACCGGGCCGGACGCCAGGCGCCGTATCCGGGGCAGCGCGAGCGCCAGCGGGAACACCACGAGCACGGGGATCCCGAGGAACACCCACCGCCAGCCGAGGTGCTCGGTCACCGTGCCGGAGGCCAGCGGGCCGACGATCGACGGCACGACCCAGCTCGCCGCGAACGCGGCCATGATCGCCGGCCGCAGCCGCTCCGGGTAGGCCCGCCCGACGACGACGTACAACGCGACGATCACCAGCCCGCCGCCGAGCCCCTGCACGGCCCGCCCGAGGATGAACAGCCACATCGCGCCCGCCGTCCCGGCGAGCAGCAGCCCGGCGGCGAAGGAGGCGATCCCCCAGGTCAGCGGCGCGAGCGGGCCGTGCCGGTCCGACCACTGGCCGGAGAGCACCATTCCGAACAGGCTCGTCGTGAAGTACCCCGAGAACGCGAACGCGTACAGGGACACCCCGTCCAGCTCCCGCGCCGCCACCGGCATCGCCGTGCCGACCGCGGTCGCCTCGAAGGCGACCAGCAGCACCACGGAGACGATCCCGATGCTCAGGGCCCGGTAGGGACGGCTCAGTACGGTCGCGTCGGGTGCGGGGGCCGGAAGGGGACCGGGGGCGTCGGCGGTCCCGGCGACACCGGTGTCTCGTGGGTTCGGGGCGGTCATGCCCGCCAGAGTAAGGGCCGCGGGCCGGTTTGACCCCTGTCGGGGGGAGGGACCGGTACCGGGACCTTGGTCGTACGACCGCGCCCGGCTCCCGCCGTCCTCCCGTTCATGAACGGCGTGTGGCAGTCGTGTTGCGGCACCCGGCGTCCCCTTGAGCACCGCTCCCGCCCCGCCCTACGGTCGACGCACCGGTTCGGAACGGCGAGGCGCCGCACGGCACCTCGCCCCCGGCACGGCCGTGTGCCCGAGTGGTCCCAGGGACTCGCCTGCAAAGCGAGGTACGCGGGTTCGAATCCCGCCACGGCCTCCAGATCGCTCCCCGCGCCCCGCCGCCGGTCACAGCACCCCGCCCGCCTCGTCCTGGAACCGTTCCGTCCAGTGGTGCCGGTCCGCGTCGGCCGTGGTGCCCGTCGCGTCGAGGGACGACAGGACCTGGATCATCGTCATCGCCAGCCGGTCGCAGGCCTCGCCGGTCAGCGCGTGGCCCGACGCCTCGTCGATGGCGCGCTCCCGGTGGAGCAGCCAGAGGGTGAAGGCGAGGGTGGAGACGTCCGTGTTCAGCGGGAGGAGGGCGGAGTCCGGCTCGCTCCAGCTCAGCACCGCGCCCGTGGCCCCGTCGACGACCAGGCTGCTGTCCTCGATCAGACCGCCGAGGCGTATCAGCCGGTCGGCGTGGGCGGGGAGGCCGCCGGGCGGGAACGCGCCCCCGTGTTCGTCGGCGCAGTACTCCGCGAGGGTGCGCAGCGGCAGGTCCGTGTCCAGCAGGAAGAGGAAGCCGTCCTCCGGAAGGCCCGTCTCACGCAGGAAGCGGCGGGTCGGCTCGTGCGTGAGCGCGGCGGGGAAGTCGACCTCCTCGAAGCGGACCACGCCGCCCCGGCCGAACTCCTGGTCCAGCAGGCGCACCGGGAGGTCGAGGGCCAGCCCCGAGGCCGTGCCCGGCCCCGCCGCCAGGGCCAGCGGGCGGATCAGTGCCGCCATCTTCCAGAACGGCGCCGGCTCGCCGTCCGCGCCCTCCTCGAACACCGCCAGCAGCTGCCGGGACGCCCGGGCGACCGCCCCGGTGCCGCAGCGTCCCGCGCGGGCGGCGAACTGGCCGCGCAGTCCCGCCAGTTCGTCCGTGGCCGCGGCGAACCGCACCAGGGTCGGCAGGGACGGGGCGAGCGGCCGGCGGTCCATCAGGTCGGGGCGGTCGTGGAGGAAGTACGTCGTCGGGACCTCGCCGGTCGCCCCGCCGAGCAGCACCGACTCCGTCTCCAGGCCGGCCGGGCCCACCAGTCCGCCGATGACCAGCTGGTCCCGCAGCTCCGCCGGCGGCCGGCCGTCGGGGGCGCCGGTGGAGTCCGCCACCGTGCGCAGGCCCTCGCCGCACAGCTCCGCGAAGTCGAACAGGCCGCTGTCCCCGGGCAGTCCGGGGCCGGCCATCCAGCGGCGCGTGGACGCGTGCGTGCCGTACGGATCGAGGTCCGCCTCGGTGAGTGTGATCGCCGCCGTGGCAGCGGTGCCGGTCGTGCTCATGGTTCCCCCGCGATACGTGTGCTCGGCCCCGGGCCCGCGAACGCCCCGCCCGGGCAGGACGGACCACGCCCGCCCGGGCCCGGCAGCCGTCCCCCCACCGCTCGGAACACTACGCGCCGGCACTGACAACGCCCCGGGCCGGGAGGCCCCGCACGGCACCCCCGTCACCACAGACGCTCAGACGACCCTCGCGCGTTCCCTTTCCGCCAGGATCGTCTGCACCGTCTCCGCCACCGTCAGCGCCGAGGTGTCCAGCCACAGGCCGATGCGCGGGGTCCGCAGCCGCAGTTCCTCGTCGAGCGCCTCGACCGTCCACGCGCCGCCGTACCCGGTCTTCGCCCGGCCGGCCTCCCGGGCCGCGACCGTCCCGGCGTCCGGTGCCAGGACGACCACGTGCAGCGGGCGGGTGCGGACGAGCCGCGGGTACGCCGCCAGTTCCGCGCCCAGGACCACGTCCTGCACGACGGCCGTGAAGCCGGCCTCGGCGTACAGGTCCGCGACCGTCGCCGACAACCGGTACCGCAGCCGCAGCTGGGACTCGCCCTCGCCCCGGGACCCGTCGCCGTCCGCGTCACCGGCCCCCTGGTACTCCTCGCGCCCGGAGACGATCATCCGCCGGAACGCGTCCCCCCGGACATGCGCCGCACGCGGCAACCGCTCCGCCAGCGCCTGCGCGACCGTGCTCTTGCCCGCCGCCATGACGCCCGTGACGAGGACGACCCCCTCCATCAGCCGCCGGTCACCACCGCGGCCTGCGGGCGGATCGGCAGGCGGTTCACCGGGCGGCCCGTGGCGGCCCGGACGGCGGAGGCGATGGCCGCCGGGGAGGTCACCACCGGCACCGCGCTGACCGCCTTCGCGCCGAAGGGGGCGACCACGTCCCGCTCCTCGACCAGCTGCACGATCCGGATGTCCGGGGTGTCCAGGGCGGTCGGGAGGGCGTATCCGGTGAGATCGGGGTGGCGGACCAGACCGCGCGGGGTGCGCAGGTTCTCGGTGAGCGCGATGCCCACTCCCTGCGTCACGCCCGCCTCGATCCGGGCGGCCAGCTGGGCCGGGTTCAGCACCCGGCCCACGTCCTGGGCGACCGCCAGCTCGACGACCCGTACCGAGCCGAGCTCGATGTCGACGTCGACCACCGCGCGGACGGCGCAGAAGGACATGCCGACGAAGGCGTCGCCCTGACCGGACCCGTCCAGGGGCTCGGTCGGGTGCGGGCGGCACTGGGCCGTGGCCCACAGTTCCTTGCCGTCCAGCGCCTCGGTCACGGTCGTGGACAGCACGCCGTCGTACGAGGTGATCTTGCCGTCGGTGATCTGGAGCAGCTCGGTGGACATGCCGAACTTGTGGGCGAGGGGCTGGAGGAGCTGGGTGCGGACCATCTTCGCCGCGCGCTCCACCGCGCCGCCCGACACCCAGGTGTGCCGTCCCCGGCAGCCCGCGCCCGCCGGGGGCTGGTCGGTGTCCACGGGCGCCACGTGCACCTCGTCGATGCCGAGGATCTCCTGGACGATCTGCCGGGCCAGCGTGGTGAACCCCTGACCGGTCTCCACGGCCGCGCACAGCACCGTGGCCACACCGTCCTGGACCTTCACGGTGGCCGTGGACACCTCGTCGGCGCCCTCCGCGCCGAGCACGTGCACCATGCCGATGCCGTAGCCCACGCCCCGGCGCACCGCGCCCGGTTCGCCCGCGCCCTCGGGGCCGCCGGGCAGCAGCCACTCGTCCTCGGGGGTGTCCTTGGGCAGCGGCGGCAGCGGGAAGTCCCGTACCGCCTGGAGGAGTTCGGCGACCGGGGCCGGGCAGGTCACGGTCTGGCCGGTGGGCAGGACGTCGCCGGTGGCCATGACGTTGCGCAGCCGCAGTTCCGCCGGGTCGACGCCGAGCTTCTTGGCCAGCTTGTCCATCTGCGCCTCATAGGCGGCGCACACCTGCATGGCGCCCTCGCCGCGCACATGGCCGGAGGGCGGGTTGTTGGTGCGCACGGCCCAGCCCTCGATGAAGGCGTTCGGGACGACGTACGGCCCGCAGGCGAAGGCGACGGCGGCGGCCAGGGCCTCGGAGGAGGTGTCGGCGTAGGCGCCCGCGTCGAGCAGGATCTGCGCCTCGACCTTGACCAGCTTGCCCTCGGCGTCGGCGTGGTGGCGGTAGCGCAGCAGGGTGGGGTGGCGGTGGGCGTGGCCCAGGAAGGACTCCTCGCGCGTGGCGGCGAGTTTGACCGGGCAGCCGGTCCTCAGGGCCAGCAGGCCGAGCGGGAGCTGGAAGCTCCGGTCCTCGCGGTCGGCGGTGGCGCCGGGCACCCCGGTGACGACGACCTTCACCCGTTCGGGTTCCAGGCCGAAGGCCGCGGCGGCCGTGTCCCGGTCGCCGTGCGGATCGGTGGACGCCAGGTACAGCTCGACGCCGCCGTCCGGGCGGGGCACGGCGAGACCGGCCTCGGCGCCGATGGGGGCGGGGTCCTGGCGGCCGATGCGGTACAGGCCCTCGACGACGATGTCGCCGGACGCCTCGGGGTCGCCGTGGCGCAGCGGGATGTGCCGGATCAGGTTGCCGTCGGGGTGCAGCGGCTCGGCCTCGAACGCCTGCTCGGGATCGGTCACCGGGTCGAGCACCTCGTACTCGACGATGACGGCCGCGGCGGCCATCCGCGCGGTGTCCGGGTGGTCGGCGGCGACGGCGGCGATGGGCTCGCCGTGGTGGCGTACGACCTCGGAGGCGAAGACCGGGCGGTCGGCCTTGCCGCGGCCGTGCAGCGGGGCGCCGGGGACGTCCTCGTGGGTGACGACCGCGCGGACGCCGGGCATCTCGCGCGCGTGGGTGGTGTCGATGGACACGATGCGCGCGTGCGGGTGGGGCGAGCGCAGCACGGCCGCCCACAGCAGGCCCTCGGCCCACAGGTCGGCGGCGTACGGGAAGGTGCCCTCGGTCTTGGCGCGGACGTCGGCGGCCGGGAGGGAGGCGCCGATGCCGTGCGGGATCGGTTCCGGCTCGGGGACGGCCTCCGTGGCCTGTGCGGCCTGTGCGGTGGCTGCTTCGTTGCTCACGCCTGGCCTCCGTCCTGGCCGTAGGGCTGGTCATGCGGTCCGGTGGGCCCGAACGCGGAGGGGTTGACGCCGCCGGCGCCGGGGCCCGCCTGGTGCGGGATGCGGGGCGCGTCCGCGTCGGTGTCCGCGTCCGGATCGGGCTCGGGGGCCGCGGCGTGCGCCTCGCGTTCGGCGACGACCTCCTTGACGGCCTCCACGACACCCCGGTAGCCGGAGCACCGGCACAGGTTGCCGCACAGGGCCTGGCGGGTCTCCAGCTCGGTGGGCGCCGGGTTGCCCTCCAGCAGGTCGTGCACGGTCATCGCCATGCCCGGTACGCAGAAGCCGCACTGCACCGCGCCGCACCGCGCGAGCGCCCGCTGCACGTCGGACGGCCGGCCGCCCTGTGCCAGGCCCTCGACGGTACGGACCTCGCTGCCGGCCGCGGTGACGGCCGGGACCAGGCAGGAGGCGACGAGCCGCCCGTCCACCTGCACGTTGCAGGCCCCGCACTCGCCCTGCGAGCAGCCGTCCTTGGCACCGGCGAGGCCGAGCCGCTCGCGCAGCACGTAGAGCAGCGACTCGCCGATCCAGGCGTCCGTGACCGGCCGGTCGGAGCCGTTGACGCGGAGCACGTAGGAGGCCAGGGGGTGGTCGTCGAACGGGGTGCCGGGCGGCGGGTCGTGCGGCGGCGCCGAGCCGTCCGGCGCGGGGGCCGCGGACGGGGAGGAACCGGCCGGGGCGGCCGAAGCGTCCACGGCGTCCGGGGAGCCGGCGGGGTCGGGGGTGTCCTGCGCGGTCGCGGTGTCCGGGGACGCGGAGCCGGCCGCCGGTGCGCCGCCGTCGGCGGCGGGTTCCGGTCCGGCGCCCTCCTGCGGGCCGGGACGGGTGGCGTCGGCGGAGGGCTCCGCCTGGCCGTGAGCGGCCTCGGAAACCCCGGGCGCGCCCTCAGGGGCCTCGTGCGCCTCCTCGGAAGTCCCGGAGGCCCCGGAGGCCGCACCGGTCCCGGAAGCGGGCCGTGAGGCGTCCTGGGAGCCGGGGTGCGGGTGCTCCCGGAGTCCGGCCGGAGCGCCGTCGGCGTCCTCCGCACCGGCCCCCGCGGGGTACGCGGCGTCCGCGTCGGACCGCCACGGCGGTTCCGCCGCGGGTCCCGCGTGCTCCTCGGTGGCGAACGGCTGGGGCACACCGGACGGCCGGGGCCCGGCGTGCGCGGGCTGCTCGGGCTGCCCGGGTGCGTGACCCGGCAGGCCGGAGGGCTCCGGCGCGGAACCGGCCCCCGGCCGCCCGGGCGCACGCTCGCCGAGCGGCTGCTCGGACGCGGACGCGCCCCGGGCCGGCTGCGCGTCCGGCCGCGTGTCCGGGGCGGGCCACGCGTCCTGGGCGGGCTGCCCGCCGTACCCGTCCGGGCCGGCCGGCTGCCGGGGTGCGGGGTCGTCGGCCCGGCCGGGCTCGTCGTGGGACCGCGGTCCGCCGTCCTGCTGCTCCCGCGACGGTCCGGACACGCCGGCCCGATGCTGCGCGGGTCCGTCTCCCCGGCCCTCGGCGCCGGGGTCCGCGTCCGCCTGCCCGGCGGTCCGCTGCTGCGCCGGTCCGGGACCACCGTCCTGCCGCTCCTGCGGGACCCCGGGTACGCCGGGTCCCCACGGCTGCCCGATGGCCTGGGTGGCCCAGGGGGCGGGGGCGCCGCCCGGGAGGGTGGCCGGAGGGGTGCCGCCCCACTGTTCGACCAGGGCGGACGTGGTGAACTCGCCCGACTCGTCCGGGAGGTCGCCGTCGGCGACGGGGATCGACCACTGGCCGGTGACGTCATGGCCCGGCGCGGGGCTCTGCTCGGCGGGCGCCTCCTCGTAGCCCCACTGCCCGGTGGCCCCGGGGGGGTACGTGAACCGGTCCTGCCCGGCGGACGGCGGGGCCGCCGCGTCCGCCCCGGGCTCCTGCTGCGGGTGCCCGGCCTGCGCCTGCGCGGCCTGCGGGTCGTGCCAGTGGGCTCCGTCGACGGGCGCGCCCGGTGCCGGCCAGGCGCCCGTGACCGCGGGGTCGGTGCCCGCGGTGGTCGCGGGGGTGACCGTTATCTGCGGCGGCACGTAGCCGTGGCCGGGCGCGGCGAGCGGACTCTCCATGGAGTCCAGCAGGGCGTCGACGCCCCCCTCGGGAAGCTTCACGAAGGCGGTGGCGCCGTCGTCGTAGTCGCCCTGGGGCAGCGGGTCCCAGCGGCCGCCGCCCCGGGGCGTGCCCTCTTCGTGCTGGTCGTCGGTCACGACAGCGCCCTCCCCAGTGCTCGTCGGGCCAGCGCGGCGACGGTGCGCCGCAGGTGCAGTACCGCGGGCGGAAGCGGTGGGACGGTGCCGTCCTCGCCGGGGGCCGCGTCGGGGATGCAGGCCGCGGCGACGTACTCCCCGAACGCGTGCAGCGCCTCCGGCACGATCGCGCGGTTGTTGTCCCAGTCGATGAGCTGCGCGACCCACTGCTCGGCCTCCAGGGGCCTGAGCGGCATCGGCGCTATGGCGCCCACCGCGCAGCGGACCCCCCGGCGGGCGGGGTCGAGCACGAGGGCGACGGAGGCGGCCGCGCGGCCGGGACCGGTGCGGCCGGTCGCCTTCAGGAAGACCTGGGGGGCGTGCAGCAGCGGCACGCGCACGTAGCCGATGAGTTCACCGGCGCGCAGCATGTCCATCCCGGCCAGCAGGTGCGACACCGGGATCTCGCGGCGGGCGCCGCCCGGGCCCGCGATGATCAGTGTCGCCTCCAGCGCGGCCAGCACGGGCAGCGCGTCCCCGGTGGGGGCGGCGGAGGCGATGTTGCCGCCCAGGGTGCCGGCGTTGCGGATGTGCGGCGGTCCGGCGGCACGCGCGGAGGCGGCGAGCGCCGGGATGAGGGCGGCGAAGTCGGGGCGGCCCATGCGCGCGTGGGTGAGGCCGGCGCCGAGCAGCGCGTGGCCGTCCAGGTACTGCCAGCCGCGGATCTCGCTGATCCTGCCGAGGCCGACCAGCGCGGCGGGCCTGAGCTGCCCGGAGTTGACGGCGGCCATCAGATCGGTGCCGCCCGCGACGGGCACGGCGGCGGGCATGGCCGCGAGCGCCGCCACGGCCTCGTCCAGGGTCGTGGGCAGCGTGACGGCCTGCGCCGCCTGCGGTGCGTGCGTGCTCAAAACCGGCTGCCCCTTCCCGCTGCCCCACCTGGTCCGACCCGTGTTGCCGTACGGTACGTGCTCACGGGGCGGACGTGGCAACTCTGGCACATCTTGGCAAGCGCCGAAGACGGGGGTCCGCCAGGAGGTGTTCGCCCACCTCACCCCGGACCTGGTCCGTTTTCGCACGACATCACCGGTGCGCTCGGATTGACACTCTTCGGTGACCCTTGCGCCTGTTTTTTGTTACCTGTTCGAGGCGGGGCGGAGGGATGCGCGTGACGGGATCGGGGTGAGGCGGGCGTACGGGCTACCGGTTCGGGGGCGCGCCGTCGATCGGGCGCCCCAGCACGCCCGGACGCTTCTGCCAGGGCAGGGGGCCGGTGGGCGGCCGGTAGGCGACGCCCAGGGCGTCGAGGCGCCGGTAGTGGGCGGTCATCCGCCGTTCGAAGCCGGCGACGTCACGTTCGGCGGGGGCGGGCAGGGGGCTCCAGGCGACCTCGGCGAGGGCGGCGAGCCGGGGGAAGACCTGGTAGTCCACGCGCCCCTGGTCCTCCATCACCTCGGTCCACACGTTGGCCTGGGTGCCCAGCACCCGTCCGGCCTCCTCGGGCGTCAGCTCCGGGGGGACGGGCTCGAACCGGTAGACGTCCTCCAGGGTGCGCACGTACCCGATCGGCACCGGCTCGTCGGGGCCCGCGTCCTGCCGGTGGTCCAGGTACACCTGCTGCTCGGGGCACATGACCACGTCGTGTCCCGCGCGGGCGGCGGCGACGCCGCCCGCGTACCCGCGCCAGGAGGACACGGCGGCGCCCGGGGCGAGGCCGCCCTCGAGGATCTCGTCCCAGCCGATCAGCCGCCGTCCCCGTGCGGCGAGCCAGGCGGCGAAGTGCCCGATGAACCAGGCCTGGAGCGCGTCCTCGTCCTTCAGCCCGAGCTCGGCGATCCGCCGTTGCGCGGTGGCCGACGCGCGCCACTGGTCCTTGAGGCACTCGTCGCCGCCGATGTGGACGAACGAGGAGAAGGGGGAGAAGGGGGTGAAGGGGGTGAAGGGAGTGAAGGGAGCGGACGAGGTGGACGCGCCGGTGTCCGCGGGGAACAGGTCGAGGACTTCCTCGAGCACCCCTTCGTAGAAGCGCAGGGTGGTGTCGGTGGGGGCGAGGACGTTCGGATTGATTCCCCAGGTGTCCCAGACGGTCAGGGAGGCGGTGTCGACGACATCGGTGTTGCCGAGTTCCGGATACGCGGCGATGGCGGCCTGCGAGTGGCCGGGTACGTCGATTTCCGGGACGACGCTGATATGCCGCTCGGCGGCGTAGGCGACGATCTCGCGGATGTCGTCCTGGGTGTAGTAGCCGCCGTGCGGCCTGTCGTCCCACAGGGGCGAGGCCCGGTGCCCGATTTTCGTGCGGGCACGCCAGGCGCCGACCTCCGTCAGCCGCGGGTACCGCTCGATCTCGATGCGCCAGCCCTGGTCGTCCGTCAGGTGGAAGTGGAGGACATTGAGTTTGTGCGCGGCCATCAGGTCGAGATAGCGCAGCACGCCGTCCTTGGGCATGAAGTGCCGGGCCACGTCGAGCATCAGGCCACGCCAGCGGAATCGGGGGGAGTCCTCGATCCTGACGTGCGGCACGGCCCAGGTCCGGTCGCGGCCGACCGGGGCCCGGCGGTACGCCTCGGGGCCGAGGAGCTGCCGCAGCGTCTGGGCGCCCCAGAAGACACCGGCCGCGCCGCCGCCCTCGATCAGGACGCCGCCGCCGTCACTGACGAGGCGGTATTCCTCGGGACCGAGCGCGGGGTCGAGCTGAAGCCCGATGCCGTCGCCGTCGGTGTCGTCGAGCCCCCGCCCCTCGCGCAACGGCAGGCCGCCGGCCTGCCGGAGCACGGTGCGCAGCCAGTGCCCGACGCCCTCCGTCCCGGGACCGGCGTACAGCCGGGAGTGCGCCGTCAGCCGCGTCTCGCCGGAACCGGCGACGACGCTGCGGGGAGCTGGAATCAGTTCGGTCACGTCAGTCCTTTACCGCGCCGCCCAGTCCGGAGACCAGACGCCGCTGCACGAGTACGAAGAAGACCAGCACCGGAATCGTCATCACCGTGGACGCGGCCATGACCCCGCCCCAGTCCGGCTCGTCGGGTTTGTAGAAGACGAGCAGCGCCATCGGCAGGGTCGACTGGGAGATGTCGCTGATGATGAAGGACTTGGCGAACAGGAAGTCGTTCCAGGTGGAGATGAAGGAAAAGACGCTCGTGGCCACCAGACCCGGCAGGACGAGCGGGAAAAGGATCTGCCAGAGAAAGCGCGTGCGGCTCGCTCCGTCCATGTACGCGGCCTCCTCCAGCGCCTCCGGAACGGCTTTCACGAACCCCCGCAGCATCCAGATCGCGAACGGCAGCGAGAACGCGATGTGCGGCAGGATCAGCGACCACAGCGTGTTCAACTGGCCGGCGTCCCGCATGAGGAAGAACAACGGGATGGTCAGCGCCTCCACGGGCACCATCTGGGCCACCAGGAACATGATCAGCAGGGTGGTCCGCAGACGGAACCGGAAACGCGTCACGGCGGTCGCGGCGAGAAAGGCGATCAGCGCCGAGGCGATCACCACGGCGACCGCGACGACGACGCTGTTGACGAAGTACCGGCCGAATTCCTGTTGCCCGAACACCCGCCGGAAGGAGTCGAGCGTGGGCGCCAGCGTCCAGGGACGCGGCTCGGTCGACTCGATCTCCCCGGCCGGTTTGAAGGCGCTCAGCACCATCCAGTACAGCGGGAAGGCCACCACGGCGGCGGTCAGCAGCGCCGTCGCCTCGGCTGCCAGCCGCCCCGGGCGCCGGACGAACCGGCGCACAGGATTCACCCGGCGTGCCCCGTCCCGACTCACGAGTGTCACAGTTCCTCCCCCTGGCGGCGCAGCAGCCGCAGATACACGAGCGTGACGGCGAGCAGGATCAGCAGCATCACCACGCCGATCGCCGCGCCGAGGCTGTACTGCGAGGACGCGAACGCCTGCTGGTAGGCGTAGACGTTCAGGACCAGGTTCTGGCCCGCGATGCCGCCGCCGTTCGTCATGACGTAGATCTGGGTGAAGACCTTGAAGTCCCAGATCACCGACTGGATCGTGACGACGACCAGGATCGGCCGGAGCATCGGCGCGAGCACCGAGCGCCAGATCCGCCACTGCGAGGCGCCGTCCAGGGCGGCGGCCTCCAGCACCTCGGACGGTACGGCGCGGATGCCGGCGTAGACGGTCACCATCACGAACGGGAAGGAGCACCACACCACTTCGAGCAGGACGAGGAAGAAGGCGCTGAACCGCCCGTACGTCCACGAGTGGTCGCCGAGGCCGAGCACCCGGTTGACCGGGCCGAAGTCGGCGTCGAAGAGGAACAGCCAGACCGTGGAGCCGGTGATGGCCGGGGTCGCCCAGGCGCCCAGCGCGGCCAGCATCAGCGCGAGCCGGGGCACGGCCCGCACCCGGGTGAGCAGCACGGCGAGCGCGCAGCCCACGGCCAGGGTGCAGACCACGCAGGCCGCCGCGAACAGCACGGTGGCCAGCAGCACGTGCCAGAACTGCTCGTCGGCGAAGAGTTCGCGGTAGTTGCCGAGGCCCTCGAAGGTGGTCGGTTCGCCGCCGCTGACCTGGGCCTGGGTGTAGTGGAAGAGCGAGATCAGGCCGAGCTGGTAGATGGGGTAGGCGAGCAGTCCGCCGAGGACGACGAGCGCGGGTGCGAGGTAGAGCCAGGGCGTGCGGCCGGCCCGGCGGCCTCGCGGTGTGCGGGGTGCGGGGGCCGTGGAGCGCGCCGGGCGCTTGTGCTCCACGACCACCGTGTTCTGTGCGACCACTGGATCAACCCACCGAGCCGAACGCCTCGTTCATCTTCTCCGCGGCGTCCTTCGAAGCGGTCGCCACGTCCTTCTTGCCGCTGACGATCTCCTGGAACATGGTCGGCAGCACCAGCGAGGAGTCGATCTGCGCCCAGGCCGGCGAGGCCGGCACGAACTTGGTGTCGGCGGCGAGCGTCTCGACGAACGGCTTGACGAAGGGCTCCTTGGCGGCCGCCTGCCGGCGCACGTCCGAGAAGGTCGGCAGGAAGCCCATTCCGTCGAACAGCTTGCCCTGGGCCTCCTTGGAGGCGAGCCGCTTCATCAGGTCGACGGCGAGCGTGCGGTGCGAGGTGGACTTCAGCACGCCGAGGTTGTTCCCGCCCGCGAACGCGGGTGCGATGGAGCCGGACTCGACGCCCGGCAGCGGCACGACGGCGTACTTGCCCTTGACCTTCCCGGCCTCGACGGCCGCGTGGCTGAAGTCGCCGCCGATCGCCATCGCGGCCTTGCCCGAGGCGAACGCGGTCACCGTGTCGTTGCCGCCCATCCCGGCGCACTTGGCCGCCGGGCAGTTGTCGTCGCCGAAGAGGGAGGTGTAGGCCTCGATGCCCTTGCGCGCGTCGGCGCTGTCGATGGCGGAGGCGTACGAACCGCCCTTGCCGGTGGCGAGTTCACCGCCGTGGGCCCAGATGAAGGGCATCGCGCCGTAGGTGTAGGCGCCGCCGACGGCGATGCCGTACATCTCCGGTTTCGCGGCGCGGATCCGCTGGGCGGTGGAGATCAGCTCGGCCTGGGTCTTCGGGACGTCGAGGCCGAGTTCCTCGAAGACGTCCGTGCGGTAGTACAGCGCGCGGACGCCGACGAAGTACGGGGCTCCGTAGACCTTGCCGTCGACGGTGACCGACTGCCTGGCGGTCGGGTCGGTGTCCTCGGCCTCGTCCCAGGCCTCGAACTCCTCGGTGATGTCGGCGAGTCCGCCGTCCTGCACGTACCCGGCGGTGTCGGTGTTGCCGTACTCGATGAGGTCGGGCGCGGACTTCGGGTCGTTGAAGGCGGCCTTGATGCGCTGGGCGCGGGTCTCGACGGGGATGTACTCGACGGTGACCTCGGTGCCGTCGTGCGCCTTCTCGAACCCGGCGAGGACGGAGTCGACGACCTGTTCCTTGGGCTTGTTGTTGACCTCCTGGAAGAGCCAGACGCGCAGGGTTCCGGTCTTCTCGTCCTTGTCGGAGGAGGAGGTGCCGGAGGTCTGGGGCGCGCAGGCGGCGGTGACGAGGACGGCCGCGACGGCGACGAGGCGGGCGGACAGCTTCATGGAGTGCTCCTCCGATGGTGCGTTGCAACATGCGCAATGATGGTTTCGCTGTGCACAACAACACACCGGAGGCTAGGGACTGGGTGAACCGCGCCACAAGAGGTCTCAACCACTCTGTGACCGGCCGACGCACCCCGCGCAACGCGCGGGCAGCACAAAGGCCCCCAGGGCGCGCAAAACGCACCCCGGGGGCCTTCGCGTGAGACCGGCGGCGGGAGGGACCTGCTCGCGGACTGGCGGACTACTTGTCGCCCTTGCCCTTGCCCTTGTCGTCGCCGCCGGCGCCCATGGACTCGTAGATCTCCTTGCACATGGGACACACCGGGTACTTCTTCGGGTCGCGGCCGGGCACCCAGACCTTGCCGCACAGCGCCACGACGGGGGTGCCGTCGAGCGCGCTCGCCATGATCTTGTCCTTCTGGACGTAGTGGGCGAAGCGCTCGTGGTCACCGTCGCCGTGGGAGGTCTGCGGCGTCGGCTCGACGAGTGTCCCCGTACCAGTCCCGCGCTCGGGCTCAAGAGTGCTCATAACAGCCAAGGGTACTGAAGGTCACACGCATCAGTTGAGCGAAGGGTCGTCCGGATACGTGGCCACCATCGCCAGCTCGTTGCGCTGGCGGCGCAGCACCTCGCGCCACAGCCGCTCCGGGGCCGGGGACGAGACGTCGCCGGGCTCCGACTCCACGACGTACCAGGCGCCGTCCGCCAGCTCGTCCTCCAGCTGGCCCGGGCCCCAGCCCGCGTATCCGGCGAAGATGCGCAGCGAGCCGAGGGCGGAGGCGAGCAGCTCCGGCGGGGCCTCCAGGTCGACCAGCCCGATCGCGCCGTGCACCTGGCGCCAGCCCAGCGGTGCCGCCTGACGGGCCGCCCCGCCGGGGACGACGGCGACGCCGAGGGCCGAGTCCAGCGACACCGGGCCGCCCTGGAAGACGACGCCGGGTTCGCCGGCGAGGTCGGCCCAGCCCTCCAGGATGTCGCCCACGTCCACCGGGGTCGGACGGTTGAGGACGACGCCGAGCGAGCCCTCCTCGTCGTGGTCGAGGAGGAGCACCACCGCGCGGTCGAAGTTCGGGTCCGCCAGGGCGGGCGTGGCCACGAGCAGCCGCCCTGTGAGCGAGGACACCTCGGTCATGCCAGACATGATCCCGCATCTTCCCCCCGTATGGGGAGGCAACAGGGGTATGGGAGTGAACGCAGCTCAGGGCCGCCGAGAGCACGCCCGGCGCACGCCGGTGTCCGGTGACCCCATGTGCCCGCTCTGGAACGGTTCGTGTTGTGACAGACCCATGACGTCGCCCGGCCCCCCACGGGCTTACGGAAGGGGGGTGCGGGGCGATTACCCTTTCCCTCCTGGCCCCTGCCCCACTCCCCACGGAACGCGAGATTCATGACCGTCAACGACGATGTCCTGCTTGTCCACGGCGGAACTCCGCTGGAGGGCGAGATCCGTGTCCGCGGTGCGAAGAACCTCGTACCGAAGGCCATGGTCGCCGCGCTGCTGGGCAGCGCTCCGAGCCGCCTGCGCAACGTTCCGGACATCCGTGACGTCCGCGTCGTACGGGGTCTGCTGCAACTGCACGGCGTGACGGTCCGCCCGGGCGAGGAGCCCGGCGAACTGGTGCTCGACCCCACGTACGTGGAGAGCGCCAACGTCGCCGACATCGATGCCCACGCGGGTTCCTCGCGGATCCCGATCCTGTTCTGCGGTCCGCTGCTGCACCGGCTCGGGCACGCGTTCATCCCCGGCCTGGGCGGCTGCGACATCGGCGGCCGGCCCATCGACTTCCACTTCGACGTGCTGCGGCAGTTCGGCGCGACGATCGAGAAGCGGGCGGACGGCCAGTACCTGGAGGCCCCGCAGCGGCTGCGCGGCACGAAGATCCGGCTGCCGTACCCGT
>NZ_JAPSKQ010000245.1 GCF_031181555.1 Streptomyces sp.
ACCTCGCCGCGCTCCCGGCCGCACTGCGCGCCCTCGCCGAACGCACCCTGCCCGAGGCCCTCGTGCCCGCGGCCTTCGTGGTGCTGGCGGAACTGCCGCTCACCGCGAACGGCAAGCTCGACCGTGCCGCCCTCCCGGCGCCCGACTTCGCGGCCGCACCGGACAGCCGGGCACCGCGCGACGCGACCGAGCGGGCCCTGTGCGCCGCCTTCGCCGAGCTGCTGGGCCTTCCGCACGTGGGCATCGACGACAGCTTCTTCGCGCTGGGCGGCGACAGCGTGCTGGCCATGCGGCTGGTGGGCGCCGCACGCCGGGCGGGCGTCGTCCTGGCCGTCCGTGACGTCTTCGCGCACCCCACCGTCGCCGCGCTCGCCGGCGTGGCGCGGGCCGCGGACCCGGCGGAGCCGCGGGGCGAGGCCCGCGAGGAGGACCTGGTGCCCGTACCCGCGCCGGTACGGGAGCGGCTGACCGCCCCGTACCCGGGCCCGGCGGAGATCCTGCCCCTCACACCGCTGCAGGAGGGCCTGCTCTTCGAGTCCCTGGCCGCCGCGCGCACCCCGTCGGCGGCGGGTGAGGACGGCCCGGACCGGGCGGACGACTACACCGTCCAGCTGGCGCTCACGCTCGACGGCCCCCTCGACCCGGTCCGGCTGCGTGCCGCCTGGGCCCGGGTGCTGGCCCGGCACGACAGCCTGCGCGCCGCCTTCGTGCACGACGCGGACGCGGGCCTCGTGCAGGTCGTCCCCGCCGCGGTGGACCTGCCCTGGCGGGAGACGGATCTGTCCGCGGCCGGTGAGGGGGAGCGGGAGTCCCGCCTCACCGTGCTGCGGGCCCGGGAACGGACGGCCCCGTTCGACCCGGCCCGGCCGCCGCTGCTGCGGGTGGCGCTGGCCCGGCTGGCCCCGCACCGGCACACGATGATCGTGACCTACCACCACCTCCTGCTCGACGGCTGGTCGCAGCCGCTGCTGTTGAACGAGCTGCTGACCGCCTACGCGGAGCCGGCCCCGCTGCCCCCGGCGCCCCAGTTCCGGCGGTACCTGGCCTGGCTCGCCCGGCAGGACAAGGACGCCGCCCGGCAGGCGTGGCGGCAGGCGCTCGACGGCGCCGAGCCCACCCTCGTGGTGCCGGTGACCGGCAGCCGGACGGACGGCCACGCGGCCGGCGCACCCGGACACGAGGTCGTCGAACGGCTGCTGCCCCCGGACCTCACCGCCCGCCTGGCCGCGCACTGCCGCCGCCACGACCTGACCCCGGCCACCCTGGTGCAGGGCGTGTGGGCCACCTTGATCGGCGCGCTGACGGGTCGCGACGACGTCGTCCTCGACGCACCCAGCGCCGGCCGTCCGGCCGACGTCGAGGACGTGGAGTCCGTCATCGGTCTGTTCCTCAGCACCGTCCCGGTGCGGGTCCGCCTCGATCCGGCGCGGCCGGCGGCCGCCGTCCTGCGCCGGCTGCAGGAGGAGCAGTCCCGTCTCGCCGCCCACCAGCACCTCGGACTGCCGGAGATCCAGCGGCAGGCCGACGCCGCCTCGGCGCTCGCCGACACGATGGTGGTGTTCCTCAACTTCCCGCTGGAACCGGACGCGTTCCGGCCGGCGGACGGCGTCCGTGTCTCCGCCGTGGACGGCGGCGTGGCCACGAGCTACCCGCTGCGCCTCCTGGCCGCCCCCGGCGAACGGATGCACCTCACCCTCGGCTACCACACCTCCGTCTACGACCGGGAGGCCGCCCAAGCGCTGATGGACCGGCTGGTGCGGCTCTTCGAGGAGTTCGGCGAGGGCTTCGACCGGCCCGCCGGACACGCCGGGATCCTCACCCCGCGCGAACGCGGCCGCCTGCTGACCGCGTGGCAGGGGGCACCGGACGGGGACGAGGCCACGGCGGCCGGCACCGTCACCGGCATTCTCCGCGACCGGACGGCCACCGGCTCCGACACGCCCGCGGTCCTCTTCGGCGACGAGCGGCTCACCCGCCGGGAGCTGCGTGCCCGCGCGAACCGCCTGGCCCGTCTGCTCGTCGCCCGGGGCGCCCGCCCCGAGCGGACCGTCGCCGTCGCGGTGCCCCGCTCCCCGGAGCTGGTGGTGGCCCTGCTCGCGGTCGTCGAGTCCGGCGCGGCGTACCTCCCGGTGGACCCGGGCTACCCGGCGGACCGTATCGCGCACATGCTCGCCGACGCCCGGCCGGTGGCGGTGCTGACCACCACCGAGGCGTCGGCATCGCTGCCCGAGGACGCCCGCGGCACCGCCGTCCTGCTCGACGGCCCGGCCACCGGACGCGCGCTGTCCGCCCTGCCGGACGGCGACCTCACCGACGACGGGAGCGCCGAACCGCCGACGCCCGCCCACCCGGCCTACGTCATCCACACCTCGGGCTCCACCGGCAGGCCCAAGGCGGTGGTGGTGCCGCACCGCGGGGTCGCCGCCTACGTGCCGTACCTGACGTCCGGCGTCGCCGGGCTCGGCCCCGAGGACGTCGTGCTCAACCTGGCGTCCGTGTCCTTCGACCCCTCGGTGCGTGACATCCTCGGCACCCTGGCGGCCGGCGGATGCGTGGTCATGGTGCCGCCCGGCGAGGCGAACGACGCACGCGCCCTCGTCCGCGCCCTGCGCCGCCACCGGGTCACCGCGCTGCTGTCCGTCGTACCGTCCCTGCTGACCGCCCTGAACGAGGAGGCGGACCGGCTGCCCGCCGGCGAGCGCCCCTCCCTGCGACTGGTGATGACGTGCGGCGAAGCGCTCACCGAGGGTCACCTTCAGCGGGTGGCCGCTCTCGGGGGCCCGCTGGTGGTCAACCAGTACGGGCCCACCGAGGCCACCATGAGCAGCACCTTCCAGGCGGTGGACGAGCCGGGCGCGCTGCGGTCCGGCGGCCGCTTCCTGATCGGCCGCCCCCGCCCGGGCGTCCGCGCCTACGTCCTGGACCACCGCCTGCGCCTGGTCCCGGCCGGCACTCCGGGCGAGCTCTACCTGGCGGGCCCCGGCGTCACCCGCGGCTACGCGGGCCGCCCCGGCCCGACCGCCGAGCGTTTCCTCGCCGACCCGTACGGCGGGCCCGGCACCCGCATGTACCGCACCGGCGACCTGGCCCGCTGGACCGCGGACGGCCGCCTGGACCACCTCGGCCGCGCCGACCACCAGGTCAAGCTGCGCGGCCACCGCGTCGAACTCGGCGAGATCGAGGCGGTTCTGGAGGGGCACGGGGCGGTCGCCCGCGCCGTCGCGGACGTGCGCCGGGACAACCCGGAAGGCGACCCCCGGCTGGTCGCCTACGTCCTCCCGGAGTCCGGTGAGCCCACTGGTCCCGGTGAGTCCGGGGAGTCCGGCAGCGCCCTGGCCCCGGCCGAGCTGCGCCGCCACGCCGCGGCCCGGCTGCCCGGGTACATGGTGCCCGCCGCGTTCGTCGTCCTGGACCGGCTGCCGCTGACCCCCAACGGCAAGGTGGACCGCCGCGCCCTGCCCGCCCCCGGCCCCACCGACGGTTCCGCGGCGTACGGCGGTCGCGAGGCGCGCACACCGCTCGAGGAAGTGCTGTGCGGGCTGTACGCGCGGCTCCTGGGCACCGGCCGACGCGTCGGCATCGACGACGGCTTCTTCGAGCTGGGCGGACACTCGCTGCTCGCCACCCGCCTCGTCGCCCACCTGCGCAACGCGCTCGGCGTCGATCTCCCCGTCCGCGCCGTCTTCGAGGCCCCCACGGTCGCGGAGCTCGCCGAACACGTCGCCGCCGCCACCGGCACCCCGGCCCGGCCCCGGCCCACCGCCGTGGCCCGGCCGGACGACATCCCGCTGTCCTCCGCCCAGCGACGCCTGTGGTTCCTGCACCAGCTCGCGCAGGGGACCACGGACGCCTACAACATGCGGGTGGTGCTGCGGCTGCGCGGCCGTCTCGACGTCCCCGCGCTGCGCGCCGCGCTCACCGACCTGACGGACCGCCACGAAGTGCTGCGTACGGTCTTCCCCGACGCCGAGGGCCTTCCTCGCCAGGAGATCCTGGACACCGGCGCCGAGCGGGCCCGCCCGGCCCTGGAGACCGGCCGGGTCGCCGAGGCGGATCTGGCCGCCGCGCTGGAGCGGACCGTGCGGCGGCCCTTCGACCTCGCCTCCGACATCCCGCTGCGGGCGACCCTGTTCGAGCTGGGTGAGGACGACCACGTCCTCGCACTGGTGCTGCACCACATCGCCGCCGACGGCTGGTCGCTCGGACCGCTGGCCGCCGATCTGTCCGCCGCGTACCGGAGCCGTACGACGGGGCGGGCTCCCGACCGGGCGCCCCTGCCCGTCCAGTACGCCGACTACAGCCTCTGGCAGCACGAGCTGCTGGCGGACGACGGTGCGGACGGTGTGACGGCCCGGCAACTGGCCTACTGGCGCCAGCAGCTCGCCCACCTGCCGGACCGCATCGACCTGCCCGTGGACCCCCGCGCCGCCGCGTCCGGTGACACCGCCGGTGCCGCGCCCGGCGGCTCGTACGCCTTCCGTCTCCCCGCGCCGCTCCACGCCCGTCTGGCGGAGCTGGCCCGCGAGCACTCCGCCACCGTCTTCATGACGCTCCAGGCGTCCCTCGCCGCCCTGCTGACCCGCCTCGGCTCGGGGACGGACATCCCGTTCGGCACGGCCGTGGCCGGACGCGGCGACGAGGTGCTGGAGGACCTCGTCGGGTGCTTCGTCAACACGCTCGTCCTGCGCACCGACACCGGCGGCGACCCGGACTTCCGGGAACTGCTGCGGCGGGTGCGGGAGACCGACCTCACCGCCTACGCCCACCAGGACGTGCCCTTCGAGCGGCTCGTCGACCACCTGGGCGTGGCCCGCTCGGCGGACCGCAACCCGCTGTTCCAGGTGATGCTGGCCGCCCAGCCCGAACTCACCCGCGACGCCGTCGCACTCCCGGGCCTGGACACCGAGCTGATGCGCGTCGGCGCCACCACCGCCCGCTTCGAGCTCTCCTTCAACATGGCCGAACGCCGCACCCCCGAGGGCGCCCCGGACGGGATCGACGGCCGCGTCGAGTACCGCGCGGACCTCTTCACCCCCGCGGCCGTACGGCTGCTCACCCAGCGCTGGACCCGGCTGCTGGAGTCATTCGCCGACGACCCCGACCTCACCGTGTCCCGCGCCGCCACCACCGCCGACGACGAACGCCGGCAGGTCCTCACCGACTGGAACGACACCACCATGGACGTCCCGTCCACCACGATCCCCGAACTCCTCGCCGACCGCGTCGCGCGCACCCCGCACGCCGAGGCCGTCGTCTGCGGCGCCGACCGGCTCACCTACGCGCAGCTCGACACCCGCGCCGACGCCCTCGCCCGCCGCCTGCGCGCGGCCGGGGCCGGACCGGAGCGCCGCGTCGCCGTACTCGTCCCGCGCTCGGCGGGCCTGCCCGTGGCCCTGCACGCGGTCCTGCGTACCGGTGCCGCGTACGTGCCGGTGGACCCCGAACTCCCGGCGGAGCGCGTCGCCCTGCTGCTCGCCGACACCGACCCGGTGTGCGTGGTGACCACGGACGGGACGCGCGGCCTGCTGCCCGCCGCCGTGCGGGTCCCGGTGCTGCTCCTCGACGGGACGGCGCCCGCGTCCCCGGCGGCCGCGTTCCCGGCGCCCCACCCCGACAGCACCGCCTACGTCATCCACACCTCCGGCTCGACCGGTCGCCCCAAGGGCGTCGCCGTCCCTCACCGGGCCGTCGTCAACCGCCTGTTCGGCATGCAGGAGCAGTACGGCCTCCGGTCCGACGACCGGGTGCTGCACAAGGCGTCGGCCGGCTTCGACGTCTCCGTGTGGGAGCTCTTCTGGCCGGTCCTCACCGGCGCCGCCGTGGTCGTCGCCGAGCCCGACGCGCACCGCGACCCCGCCCGCCT
Organism: Streptomyces sp.; assembly: GCF_031181555.1. Classification (GTDB taxonomy): domain Bacteria; phylum Actinomycetota; class Actinomycetes; order Streptomycetales; family Streptomycetaceae; genus Streptomyces; species Streptomyces fimbriatus. Next base: position 5,864 of record NZ_JAPSKQ010000245.1, read on the forward strand.
CGCCGAGCTGATCCGGGACGGGGCCGTCACCACCGCGCACTTCGTGCCGACCGTCCTGCGTGCCTTCCTCGACCGGCCGGGCGCCGCCGAGTGCACCGGCCTGCGCCGGGTGTTCTCGGGCGGCGAGGCCCTGCCCGCCGACCTCGTGCGGCGCTTCCACAGCACCCTCGGGGCGTCGGGTGTGGCCCTGTTCAACCAGTACGGCCCCACCGAGGCCACCATCGACGTCACCTGGTGGCGCTGCCCGGCCGACCCTGAGGGCCCGCCGCCGCTCGGCCGTCCGGTCGGCAACACCCGCCTGTACGTCCTCGACGCGGCCCTCCAGCCCGTACCGCCGGGCGCCCCGGGCGAGCTGTGGATCGCCGGTGCCCAGCTGGCCCGCGGTTACCTCGGCCGTCCCGGCGCCACGGCGGAGAGCTTCGTCGCCGACCCCTTCGGCCCGCCCGGCTCCCGGATGTACCGCACCGGCGACCTCGCCCGCTGGACCGAGGACGGGGTGGTGGAGTACCTGGGCCGCGTCGACGACCAGGTCAAGGTGGGCGGCGTACGCGTCGAACCGGGCGAGGCCGCGGCCGCGATCGGCGAGCAGGACGGTGTGTCCGCGTCCGTGGTCGTGGCCCATGAGAATCCCGCGGGCGGCGGCAAGCGCCTGGTGGGGTACGTCGTGCCCGAGCCCGGCCGCACCCTGGACGGCGGACAGGTGCGCCGCCGGGCCGCCGACAGCCTGCCCGAGTACCTGGTCCCCGCCGAGGTCATGGTGCTCGACGCGCTCCCCGTCACACCCAACGGCAAGCTGGACCGCGCGGCTCTCCCCGTGCCCGACCCCGCCGGTCCGGCGGACGGAGGACGCGCGCCGCGCACCCCGGACGAGGAGACCCTCCGCCGCGTCTTCGCCGAGCTGCTCGGCGTCGACGCCCGGAACGTGGGCGTGGACGACGGCTTCTTCGCGCTGGGCGGCGACAGCATCATGTCGATCCAGCTGGTCAGCCGGGCGCGGCGGGCCGGTCTGGTCCTCACCCCGCGCGACGTCTTCACCCACCAGACGGTGGCCGAGCTGGCGCGGGTCGGCAGGCGCGAGGACGACCGGCCGGCC
>NZ_JAPSKQ010000246.1:0-2891 GCF_031181555.1 Streptomyces sp.
ACGTCGTCGAGGATCACCTTGTCGCCGTGCGCTTTGCGCGCCTTGCGCATGGTGTAAATGAACTCAGCCAAGAGAAACCGTCCGGCAGCTTGAAATCTGGCAGTGGGCAGATACACCCCATCTTGCCTGACCGCCACCCCTGGGGGGAAACTCGTCCGGCCCGGGGGCTTTGACCTGGTCTTTCATCGAGCAGTGCGAGGGCTCAGTCCCCGGACGGCGCCCGCCTGTGACGGGTGACGACCAGGCCCGCTCCGCCGAGCAGGACCAGGCCGACGGCGGTGCCGACGATCCACGGGGTGGCGCTGGAGGCTCCGGTCTCGGCGAGGTTGGTGTCGGTGGGCGTGCCGGCGAGGGGGGTGGGACTCGGCTCGCCGAGGGTCTGGGTGGTGGTGCCGATCTCGGCGGCCCGGGTCCGGCAGTCGAGCATGCCGGTGAACCGCTCCTCGAAGCCGCCCGGCCCCTCGACCGTGAAGTCGTACGGCCGGTCCTCGCTCAGCGGAACCGTCACCGTGCGGGTCTCGCCCGGCGCGACGGTGTGCTCCAGACCCGCCAGTTCGAAGGTGAAGGGCGTGTCGCCCTGGTTGACGGCGGTGACGTCCACACCTCCCTCGGCGCAGTTCTCGCGGGCGGACAGGGCCGGTATCGGTCCCTTCTCCGCCCAGGTGGCACTCGCCGTCGCCGAGACCGTCGACTCGCTCGACCCGGCCAGGATCTGCGTCTGGCTCCGGCTCTCGGAGGCGAACGCGCGGCCGACCGGCACCGTGGTCGAGGCCTGCGCGGTCAGCTGGGCCGTGTCCGCCGGCGCGTCCTCGGGCACGTCGAAGAACACCTGGCTGCCGTTGGTGGCGGTGGTGACGGGCTCGCCGTCCTTGTCGACGATCCGCACCCCGCTCGTGGCGGCGTCCGCCGGCGGGGAGACCGTCACGCTGCGCGCGTCCGTGCGCAGCGTCACGGGGCCGAGCCGCTCGCCCGGACGGCCGGAGACCGCCGGCGGGTCCAGGGTCAGCGACGCCCTCGGCTCCGGCTGGTTCCGGGCGTTCTCGTGCAGGTAGTCCGCGAGCTGCTCGGCCTGCGGGTCGAGGGCGTCCACGTCCACGTCGTCGGAGTGGCGCCAGATGGCCACCTGCGTACCGGCCGCCGCGTCCTGCTCGGTGAGCTGGCCGCGCACGCCCGCCCGGTCGGCGAGTGCCGCGAGGTCGTTCACCTGGGGGTAGGAGTTCTGCAGGATCCAACGGATCCGGCCGGCGTCCTTGTTGGTGCCCAGCGAGGTCCCGCTCCAGGGGGTCTCGTGGTACTTGGCGCCCTTCTGCGTGGGCGTGTGGACGTCGACGCAGTACGTCTGCAGCATGCCGCCGCCCTCGACGGACATCTCGAACAGGCCCGCCGACACCTGCTGGTCGCCGGCGGCGCCGCGTATCACGGCCGCGCCGTACGTCTTCAGCCCGTCCATGGCCGCGACCGCCCCGCCCTGTCTCGGCGCCGTCTCGTCGGCGACGGCCGTCCCGGCGCCGGCCAGCGCACCGGTGGCGGCGAGCCCGGACACCAGCGTCCCGGCGGTGAGGCGGGCCGCCCCACGTCCACGCGCGGACAACGCGGAGAACGAAGCAAACACCGAATTCCCTTCCGAGCAGGACCCGTTGACGTGGGGGGACGGTCCCACCAGCAGAATCACCGGCCCCGAGAATCCCCGAGAGCCATGCCCGGCATCCTAAGGAGGCGGTGTCACCGCACTTGTCGATGATCCGTTCGGATGGATGATCCGACTCGGAATCGTTATCGCCGGGGCCGTCGCGAGCGGAGCCTGTCGACAAATCCACCCGGGACCGTTCGGTACGCAGGCGCAGATAAGCCGCACTTCGCCCGGCGTACCGGCGCCGGGCGCGCACAGGCGCTGTCGGTACGGATCGCTGACATCAGGTCAGCACGGCCGGTTCCGCCTGCTGTTGGGGCGCGCGCCCGGTTCCCTCCGGTGTTCCGCCGGGCCGCGTCTCCCAGTGGGGCTCGGACCGGTCCGGTGAGGCCGCCTGCTCCGGCCGGCTCGTGCGCTTGAAGGCGGAGGTGCCGCGGGCGAGGTCGTGGCCGATCGCCACCGCGTCGATGTCCGCCGACACCCGGCCCTGCTGTCCCTCGCGCAGCTCCGTACGCACCTTCAGGCGGCCCTGGACGACCACCGGTTCGCCCACCGACAGCGAGGCGGCGGCGTTGACGGCGAGCTGCCGGTTGGCCCACACCGTGAAGAAGTTGGTGTGCCCGTCCGTCCACGTGCCCTTCTCCCGGTCCCAGTACCGCGAGGTGACCGCGAGCCGGAACCTCGCCGACGGGCCGGTCGCCATCTCCCGGTACACCGGCTGCGTCGCCACGTTGCCCACCGCGCAGACCATCGTCTCGTTCATCGCGCTCCCCTCCCACGGCCGGGCGCCACCACCGGCGCCGGCCGGATCCGCGTACGGGCCCGTCCCGTACGGCTGCGTCTGCCGCGACGGCCGCGTCACCGCGAGGTGCGCCGCCGTCGCCGCAGCGATCGCGGACCGTGTCGCGATCGCCGCGAAGCCAGACTGCCCGTGCCGGACCGGGCCCGCTGAGCGCTGTGGACCACCGCCGTCCTGTGGACATCTCCGCCACCCGGACGAGTCACCCGTGACCGACCCGCGGCCGGCCAGAGACCGCCCCCCCTGCCCCGCGGCCGGCCAGAGACCGCCCCCCCTGCCCGGTGACCGGACCGGAGCCGGCCCGGGCCCCTCAGGCCCCGGCCCCCGCTCAGCCTCCCCCGACCCGGGCTCCGCCCCCCACTCCCACGACCCGCCCGTACTGCTCCCGTACCTCCCGGTACCGCAGCAGTTCCGCCGCCACCGGATCCAGGACCCTGGCCCGTCCGCACCCGGAGGCCGCCT
>NZ_JAPSKQ010000246.1:2991-6944 GCF_031181555.1 Streptomyces sp.
CCCCCGACCCGGGCTCCGCCCCCCACTCCCACGACCCGCCCGTACTGCTCCCGTACCTCCCGGTACCGCAGCAGTTCCGCCGCCACCGGATCCAGGACCCTGGCCCGTCCGCACCCGGAGGCCGCCTCCCGCAACCGTCTCTCCGCCTCCTGCCCGTATCTCCGGGCCGGCCCCCGGGCGGCCATGCGGCAGCTCCACTCGATGAGCGGTCCGCCGACGATGCCGATCGCCATCAGCAGCACCGGCACCCCCAGGTTGGGCGACACGACCCCGATGATCTGGCCCAGCAGCCACAGCCCGCCCACGAACTGAAGGATCGTCATCGACGCCTGGGCGAGCACGGCCACCGGCCACCATCCGGGCCGCGGCGGCCTGCCCGGCGGCAGTCCCGCGCGCACGGCCAGCTCGTCCAGCGCCTCCGGCAGCCCCTGGGAGCCGCGCACCGCCGCCTCCCGCACCGCCTGCGCCCACGGCGCCGGCAGCCCGTCCGAGGCCCGGTCGGCCACCGTGCGCACCGCCTGTTCCACGCGCTGCCGGGCCGTGACCTCCTCGTCGGGCTGCCCGCGCAGGGACTGCCGTCCCGTGGTCGGCTCACGCCGGTCCTGGCACCAGCGCCACAGCCGCAGCCAGGGCGTACCGCACGCGCGGTTGGCGTTGCGCAGCCACGCCCGCTCGGCGGCCTCGCCCGCCGCGGTGGCGCCCACGGCGTCCGCGAGCCGGGCCGAGAACTCCTCGCGCGCCTCCTCGCTCAGCCCGGCGCGCCGACGGGTGGCGTACACGGGCCACAGCCGGGCCGCCGCGATGTCCACGTCCGCGGAGATCCGGCGGGCCGGGGCCCCGCGTTCGGCCACGAACCGGCTCAGCGCCTCCCGCAGTTCGCCGACCCCGTCGCCGGTGAGCGCGGACAGCGCGAGCACGGTCGTCCCGGGTTCGCCGTACTCCCCGAGGGCGATCCCGTCCTCGTCGAGCAGCCGCCGCAGGTCGTCCAGGACCTGCTCGGCGGCCTCCCCGGGCAGCCGGTCGATCTGGTTGAGGACGACGAACATGACCTCCGCGTGGGCCGCCATGGGCCGCAGATAGCGTTCGTGCAGCATGGCGTCGGCGTACTTCTCGGGGTCGACGACCCAGATGACCGCGTCGACCAGCGCCAGCACCCGGTCCACCTGCTCGCGGTGCTGTACGGCCGCCGAGTCGTGGTCGGGCAGGTCGACCAGGACGAGGCCGCGCAGCCGCTCGTCCGCGTCCACCGTCGCCTGCAGCGGGCGCCGCCGGAGCCGGGGCGGGATGCCCAGCCGTTCGATGAGGCTCGCCGCGCCGTCGCTCCAGCTGCACGCGATGGGCGCGGCGGTGGTCGGCCGCCGCACCCCGGTCTCCGAGATGGCCACTCCGGCCAGCGCGTTGAACAGCTGCGACTTCCCGCTGCCGGTCGCGCCCGCGATGGCGACGACGGTGTGCTGCCCGGAGAGCCTGCGCCGCGCGGCGGCCTCCTGGAGGACCCGGCCCGCCTCCGCGAGGGTCCGGTTGTCGAGCCTGGTGCGGGAGAGCCCGACCAGTTCGCGCAGCGCCTCGAGCCGCGACCGCAACGGCACGTCGTACGCCAGGGGGGGCACGGCCTGCGGCCCGGGGCTCCGGGACTCCGCCCCGGCGAACCGCTCCGCCCCGGCGCCCTCGGCCGCCCGCCGCGCGATCAGCCCGTCGTCCCAGGGGCTCGCGTCGGTTCCCGTCCGGCGGGCGGGGTCCGCCGCCGGGTCCGTACGGCTCCCGTCGGGCGGGCCGCCGGCGGCGTCGCGGTCGTTCCCCCCGGACGGCCCGGCCGCTCCACGACCGCCCTCCCCGGGGGGAGCGTGCCCACGGTCGTCGCGTTCCGGCCGGTTCTCGTCGCGCGAGGTGTCCCCCCGGCGATCGGGGTGCTCGGTGTGGTCCTGGTCAGTGACGGCGGTCACCGGTCACCTCTCCTTCTGCAGTACGGACAGCGCGGCGATGAGTTCGGCCTGGGGCTCCGCGTGCACCTCGAGCGCGTCGAGCGGGGCGAGCCGGCGCTCCCGTTCGGCGTGCATGATCCGGTCCATGTGCTCGATGAGCAGCCGTCCGCCCCGGTCACGCAGCCGCAGCGCCCCGTGGGCGCCGATCCGTTCGGCGAGCCCCTCCCCGGCGGTGCGTGTCCGGCGGCCGCCCAGCAGCACCGTGGCGACCAGCGCGGCGACCGTCTCGGGATCGGGCGCGACGCCGCGGTCCAGCTCGCGCACCTCGTCCTCGGCGTACTCCTCGAGCTCGCGCCGCCAGCGCCGTACGGCCAGCCCGATCCGGTGTTCGGCGCTCTCCGGCGAGGAGTCCCGGGCGGCGAGCTCGGGGGCGGCCGCCGCGGGTTCGCGCCGCCAGGCGTCGTCGACGCGCTCGTCGGCGGCGGCGACGGCGCACAGCAGCAGCGCGCTCAGGCTCTCCACCAGGGCGTCGAGGAGCTCGCCCGGGGTGCAGTCGAGCGGGAAGGCGCGCCACCGCTTGAGCGCGTCCCCGGAGAGCACGGCTCCGGCCTGCAGCCGGCTCCGTACGCGCGCGTGCTCGCTGTCGTACGCCCCGTCGACGGCCGCGGTGAGCCGCAGCGCGGCCGCGTACTGCGCGGCGGCGGCACCGGCCAGTTCGGGCATGCGGGTGTTGAGGGAGTCGAGGACGCCGTACGCGGTGCGGGCCATGGCGTGCTGCCGGGCGGCGGGATCGTGCGTCTGGTGCACGAGCCAGGTCCGCAGCGACGCCACGGCGGTGGCGGGCAGCAGCCCGCCGCCCCAGGCCGACTCGGGCAGCTCGGGCACGGTGAAGCGCGGTACGTGGCCGAGGCCGGCCTTGGTGAGCAGGGCGCCGTACTGCCGTGACACCTCGGACACGACCTGGTGGGGCACGCGGTCCAGGACGGTCACCAGGGTGACGTCGTACTCCTTGGCGGTGCGCAGCATGTACCAGGGCACGGCGTCCGCGTAGCGGGCGGCGGTGGTGACCATGACCCAGATGTCCGCGGCGCAGATGAGTTCGGCGGCGAGGACCCGGTTGTCGGACACCAGGGAGTCGATGTCGGGCGCGTCCAGGAGGGCCAGGCCGGGGGGCAGGGTGTCGGCGGTCTCGACGCGCAGCACGCGCGCGGGGTTCTCGCCGGGGAGCAGCAGGTCCTCCGACGGGTCCTGGTGGCGGGGCACCCACACGCGCGTGAGATCGGGCAGCACCCTCATCCCGCTGAACCAGTGGTGGTCCTCCGGATGGCAGACGAGCACCGGCGTCCGTGTCGTCGGCCGCAGCACGCCCGCCTCGCTGACCCGCCGTCCCACCAGGGAGTTCACCAGGGTGGACTTCCCGGCCCCGGTGGATCCTCCGACGACGGCCAGCAACGGCGCTTCGGGGTCTCTCAGCCGGGGCACCAGATAGTCGTCGAGCTGTGCGAGCAGTTCGTCGCGGTTGGCACGCGCGCGTGGGGCCCCCGCCAGGGGCAGCGGGAAGCGTGCGGCGGCGACACGGTCGCGCAGGGCGGAGAGTGCGTCGAGCAGCTGAGGCCGTACGTCCAAGGTCACCACATGCGAAGAATGCCCAATTTTAGGGGAATTCTGAAACATATGAGCATGCCTGCGCGCCGACAGGACACAAGGGACGGAAGGAACGACTGGGACACGGGCGCGGCCCAGGCATAACGAGTGCACAACACCCGATGCGCGAGACGCCAAAAGCGATGCACGATTCGCACCTGCCTGCGATTATCAGGACCGCTTCACCGAACCTCCACACCGAGCCACGGAGGCGAGGCAACAGGGACAAGGATGCGGGAGCCCTATCCTTGTCTCCGGCAACGTCAGGGAACCGCCCGGACCCGGGCACCAGGACGACAGGCCACCACACCCGGCCCCCGTAGCTCAGTGGATAGAGCAGGCGCCTTCTAAGCGCTTGGCCGCAGGTTCGAGTCCTGCCGGGGGCGC
>NZ_JAPSKQ010000072.1:0-1507 GCF_031181555.1 Streptomyces sp.
CCACCATCTGGAACAACCTCTCGGCTTGTTCTTCGGCCTCCGGTGCTCTCGGTGACGGGGAGTCCGGTCAGTGCAGCCACCGGGCCATGAAGAGCGCCCGTTCGCCAGCCGACTCCGTTCCCTCGTAGAGCGAGGTGTCCAGTCCGCAGAAGACGAAGCCCATCCGGAGGTAGGCGCGAACAGCGGGTGCGTTGATGGTGCTGACCTCGAGCCACACATGCCCCGCCCCGCACTCCCTCGCGAAGTCGAAGGCGTGGTCCATCAGGGTTCGCCCGATCCCCCTGCCTCTCCACGCCGGCGCGACCGCAATGTCGCAGATGGTCAGGCGCGCGTTCCACGGAGCGAAGGAGGTCTTCACGAACCCGCACAACTCGTCCCCGTCGAAGGCGACCACCGTCCGACGCGGCTCGGGACCGCCGTCGTCGTGCTCACCGTCGTCGTCATCGGGGAAGACCTTGTGGACGGGAGGGTCCACCGGAGTCCGAGAGATCCTGAAACCCTCGTCCGTCCCGGTCACTTCGAAGACGGAATCCGTCGTGAACGACCCGTCGAGCCCCGCAAGGGCCTCGCCGTCCTCGGGCCGCGCCAGCCGGTAGACGACGGTCCCCACCACGCCGAGCACCGTCGCATCGTCTGCGGTCGTCTCCATGACGCGACCGTACGTCCCGCCCTCACGAGGGCGATCGACTTCCGGCCGGGCGAAGACGGCCTCGCAGGTCATCCCCGGCCGGCCCGGGATCATCCGTGAGCCCGATGCCGCCTTGTGAACGCGGGGGCCACCATACTGGTGAAGAGCTGCCGAAGGAGCGCATCATGTCGTATCCCGAGTACCCGAGGCCCCGCTACCACGGCGACAAGGGCGAAGTGAACGCGGTCTTCCGCCCGGCCGACGCCCCACCGGACGTCTCCTCGCCCGGCGGCTCTACCCACTACCTCGCCACCAACGAGTCGACCGGCGGAGAATTCGGCCTGTACAAGATGGAGTTGGGTGCCCGGTCCGCTGGAGCCAGGACTCACTTCCACAAGACGATGTCGGAGTCCTTCTACATCCTCTCCGGCGAGCTGGAGCTCTACAACGGCGAGAAGTGGGTCACGGGCCGCGAGGGTGACTTCCTGTACGTGCCGGTCGGCGGCCTGCACGCCTTCAAGAACGTGACCGACGAGCCCATGTCCATGCTCATGCTCTTCTCCCCGGGCGCCCCACGTGAGGAGTACTTCGAGCGGGTCGCGGAGATGACACAGCGCGGTGGCGAGGAACTCAAGCACTTCCGCATCCGGCACGACAGCTACTTCGTGGAGGACTTCGAGCCCGGGGAGGAGTAGTTCGGGTCCACTTCCCCTGCGGGACCCACCACTCCCCCGCCGCGACGGCCACCACCGGGCGAGCCCGGCCGGTACGAATTCGCCGACAGGGCCGCTGCGGTGCCGGTGGGGTCAGCAGCTCTCACAGGTGCGGCGCCGGGGACGCCGCAGGGGCTGTTTCCCGGCCCGGTCGGAGCCCGGTGCG
>NZ_JAPSKQ010000072.1:1607-8411 GCF_031181555.1 Streptomyces sp.
CCTCGGTGAAGTGGGCCCAGCTGTCGTGGTGGACGGGAACGACACGGCGGGCACCGAGGATGCGCGCGGCCTCGGCGGCCTGCGCGCTGTCCAGGACCACCGGCGCGCCGTCGAAGAGCACGGGGAAGCGGGGGCTCCGGCGAAGAGGAGGGCGGTGTCCACCGGCGCGAAGCGCTCGGCGGTCTCCTCGACCGCGTCGAGCGAGGCGTTGTCGCCGCTGACGTAGACGGTGGGCAGGCCCTCACCGGTGAGGACGAAGCCGACGACCTGGCCGGTGGTCGGCTCGACCTCCTCGCGCGGGCCGGGGCCGTGGACGGCGGGGCTGCCGACGGAAAGGGCGGTCAGGCAGGCGTCACGGGAAAAGGCAAGCGATACCATGAGAGGTATGGACGAGACCCTGGTTGCCGACATCGCACAGACCGCTCTGCCCCCGGCTCCGGGCGCCGACCGATACCGCTCCCTGGACTTCGCCGACACCGCCGCGACCCTCCCCGCCCACCAGAGCTACGACCTGCTCGCCGCCCCCGAATCCGCCATGCGCTGGCTCGCCGCACACGACCTGACCACCCCGGACGTGCAGCTGTACGAGGTGTGCGCGCAGCGGATGCGCACGCTGCGCGGTCACGTCCGGGCCCTGTTCGCCGCCCGCGTCGGCGGCACCACCCCGCCCGAGGAGTCCCTGCGGGCGGTGAACGAGGCGCTCACGGCCGTGCCCACGGCGCCCCTGCTCGCCTGGGACGGGGCACAGGGGCTGCGCCGCGTTCAGGCGCACCCCACCGACCAGGCCGTGAACCACGCACTGGCGACCCTCGCCGCCGACGCCGCCGATCTGCTCACCGGCCCCGACGCCGACCTCCTCGCCGCCTGCGGCTCGGCCCCCTGTGACCGGTTCCTCCTGCGCACCCACGGCCGCCGCCACTGGTGCTCCACCCGGTGCGGCGACCGGGCCCGCGCCGCCCGTGCCTACGCCCGGCGCAGCGGCGCCTCGGCGTGACGGACCGCCTCCCCCGCCTCCAGCCCCACCAGAACGCCCAGGGCGTGCCGGAACTCCTCCCGTTCGCTGCCGCGCGTCGGCCGGGGCACCATCGACTCCTTCCGAAGCGTGAGGGGCGCCGGCACGGTCGCCACCGGCCAGTGGCAGGCGCCGTCCGGCCGCGGCAGCTCGTCACCGGCCGCGTACATGCCGCGGGGTCGCCCCGGCGTTGCCTGCCGTCTCCGCCGAAGGACGGGGGACGCGGGCGGACAGGGGAGCTCGGCCCTGATGGTGGCGGTGGCCGAGGTGGGCGTCCTGAAGGCGGCTGAACACCTCGTACAGCCGGGCCCCGGTCTCGCAGAGGGACTCGGGGCTGCGGGTCGTGCAGGTGCGGGCGTGCCGGCGGTGGGCCGTGGACTCGGCCATGTACCGCTTGTACAGCCCGCGGCACAAGCCGATGAGGAGACAGGACTCGCGCTCAGTGCTGTGCCCGCCGCCCTGATTCCGGACTTCGGTGATCACTGGGCCGCGTGCCGCGCACCCGCTTGAACGCCACGCTCAGTGCGAAGGCGTTGGCGTAGCCCACCTTCCTCGCGATCGTGTCCACCGTGTGGTCCGTCTCCCGCAGCAGGTCCGCGGCCAGGGCGATCCGCCAGCCCGCGAGGTAGGCCATCGGCGGTTCGCCGACCAGCGCGGTGAACCGCCGGGCGAGCGCCGCCCGCGACACCCCCACCTCGGCCGCCAGGTCTGCCACCGTCCACGGGTGGGCGGGCGCGTCGTGCAGCAGCCGCAGCGCGGCACCCACCACCGGGTCGTCCAGCGCGCGGCACCAAGCCGGGGCATCGGCGTCCGGGTTGTCGAACCAGCTGCGCAGTGCGGAAACCAGCATCAGGTCGAGCAGCCGGTCGAGCACCAACTGCTGTCCCGGCCGGTCTCTGGCGACCTCCTCGGCCACCGTCTCCACCGATGGGTAGGGACTGTCCTCGGCCGGCACCATCAGTACAGCGGGCAGGGCCAGCAGCAGCCGTTCGCTGAGTTCTCCCCGGCGCTCGAAAGCACCGCTGAGCAGCACGGCGGCTCCTTCGGTGCGCGTTCCGCAGGTCCGGGCAGGCCCGGAGGCGCGCTCGAGGCCCTCGGCCGCCGAACAGTAGTCGGCGCCGGTCACCACCAGCGAGGGGGTCGTCGCGGGGTCATCGGCCACCGTGTACGACACGTCGCCGCGGACGACGGCGATGTCGCCGGCTCCGATGCGGACCGGTTCGTGCCGGTCGGGAACGATCCAGGCATGGCCGCGCAGCATCGTGGCCAGCGTCAGCGGGGCGCCGCCGGCCATCCGCAGGGCCCAGGGGGGCCGCATGATCGTCTGCCGGAAGACGGCGCCGCGCGCCCGTACCGTCGCCAACAGCTCCGACACGACATCCATGTCCTCAGCGTAGACGCCCAGACATCAGAGGGAGCTTCCCGGCCATGGATCGTCTCTGCGCCGACCGGTTGACTGGGGTCATGTCTGAACTTCCCATCCTGGTCACCGGGGCGACCGGTAAGTCCGGCCGCCGCGTCGTCAGCCAACTGCGGGCCAAAGGGCTGCCGGTTCGTGCGGCGGCCCGAAGCGGCGAGCACGTCTTCGACTGGACCGACAGCGGCACCTGGGACGCCGCCCTGGAGGGCGTACGGTCCGTCTACATCGTGCAGTTGGACGGCACGAAGCTTGTCCGCCCGTTCATCGAGCGGGCGGTGCGGCACGGGGTGCAGCGGATCGTGCTGGCCTCGGGGCGCGGAATCGACAGTCCGGAATACGCGAAGGACAGCAGCGGTGTGCTGGAGGGCATCCTCGACAGCGAGGCCGCTACGCGGGAGAGCGGTCTGGAGTGGACGATCAGCAGGCCGGGCTGGTTCGCGCAGAACTTCAGCGAGGGCTTCTTCGCCGACGCCGTCCGCGCCGGTGAGCTGCGACTGCCCGCCGGCGACGGGGCTGCCAGCTTCGTCGATGCCGAGGACATCGCCGCGGTGGTGGTCGCCGCGCTGACCGAGGACCGGCACGCGGGCCGGATCTATGAGCTGTCCGGGCCCCGGGCGGTGACGCTGGCCGAGGCGGCCGCCACGATCTCCGAGGCCACCGGCCGGGAGATCCGCTACGTACCGCTCTCCGTCGAGGACTACGTCGCGGAACTGGTTCGGCAGGGACTGCCGCCCGCGGACGCCGAGGCCTTCGCGGACGTCATCGATCCGCTCAGGGAGGGTAAGGACGCGTACGTCTCCGACGGCGTGCAGCGCGCCCTTGGTCGCCCGCCGCGGTCCTTCTCCGACTTCGCCAAGTCCACTGCCGCCGCAGGCGGTTGGCCGGTCTGACCGCCTCGGGCCCGCACACCGGTCGGTGGCCGGCCCCTTCCGGCGAACCGACGTTCTCGGCCAACCGCGCTGTTAGCGTGGCCCTGTGGACAAGGGGGCGACAGCACGTGACATCGACTGAGTTGCGTATCGGCGGGGACCTGGAAGTACGGCGGCTCGGATTCGGGGCCATGCATTTGCCGACGGAGCCGGGTCCGGCCCGTGAGACCTCTCTCGCGGTCGTCCGGCGAGCCGTCGAGCTGGGCGTGAATCTGATCGACACCGCATATCTGTACGGCGGTGGAGCCAACGAGGAACTCCTGGCCGAAGCGCTGCACCCCTACCCGGACGGGCTGCTCATCACCACCAAGGTCGGCGTTGCCCGTTCGGGCCCTTCGGACGAATGGAGGCTCGACGGGAGACCGGCCGTCCTGCGCGCCCAGGTCGAACAGGCTCTGCGCCGACTGCGCGTCGAGCGGATCGAGTTGCTTCAGCTGCACCGTATCGACCCGAAGACGCCGCTCGCCGACCAGCTCGGTGCGCTGCGGGATCTGCGGACCGAGGGCAAGATCGGCCGGATCGGGCTGTCCGAGGTCACCGTCGACGAACTCGAGGAGGCACGGGGGATCGTGGACGTCGCGAGCGTGCAGAATCGCTACAACCTGCTCGACCGTGAGCATGAGCCCGTGCTGGCGGCCTGCGAGGCGGCAGGGATCGCGTTCCTGCCGTGGCGTCCTGTCGCCTGGGGGGAGTCGGGGGCGAGGGCAGAGGTCGCCGCCGTGGCGACCGAGGTCGGCGCCACTCCCACGCAGGTTGCGCTGGCCTGGCTCCTCGGCCACTCGCCGGTCGTCCTCCCCATCCCGGGCACCGCCCGGATCGACCACCTGGAGGAGAACCTCGCCGCGGAACGCCTCCGCCTGACCTCCGCCCACCGCGACCGGCTCGACCGGCTGTCCCGGCCGGACAACGCTTGACCTCAACCACGGTCGAGGAACGAGAGTTGAGCCATGACCACTCGAGACAACACGACCCTTCTCTTCCGGAACACCATGCGCATCACCGACGGCCACCTGGAGGGCTTCCGCGACGCCATCGCCCGGGCCGTGGCGTTCGCGGAGCAGCACGGGCCGCAGCTGATGGTGGAGACCTTTGTGGACGAGGAGCGGATGCTTGCGCACAGCTTCCAGCTCTATCGGGACTCCGACGCGGTCCGCACGCACTGGAAGCTGGCGGACCCGTACATCCAAGAGGTGATGAAGCACTGCCGGGTGGAGCGCTTCGAGGTGTTCGGTGAACCGGACGCCGATGTGGCGGCGGGCGTGCGTTCGGCGCTCGGCGAGCAGGGTGCGCTGACGTTCAGCCCGCGGATCGCCGGCTTCGTCCGCTTCGCTGCGGCGCCCCGGCCCTAGGGGGCGGCGTACAGCGGGCGGCGGTCCCCCGCCCTTGCTCGAGGCGGTCGGCGATGACGGGACCAGTGACACTGCCCGGCCGGTCACCAGGAGTGGACGAAGCCGACGTCCTGCCCGCCACCGGAATCGGTGGTCACCTCGATCCGGGTCCTGGTGACAGAGGGGCTTGCGCCGCCCGGAAGGGAGACGAGGAGGCGGCGCAAGCCGGTTCGGTGACGGGATGCACCCCGTCAGGGGGTCACCAGGGTCCATTTCTGGTTGGGGGTGCCTGCACAGGTCCAGATCTGTGTGCGGGTCCCGTCGGCCGAAGAGTTGTCCCGGACGTCCAGGCACTTGTCCGCGGCTGTGCTGACCACATCGTGGGTGGCGGAGTTGTAGGTCCACCGTTGGGCCGCTGTGCCGTTGCAGGTGTAGAGCTGGACCACGGTGCCGTCGGCGGTGGAGCCGCCGGAGACGTCCAGGCACTTGCCGAGGGCGCGGATGGTGCCGTCGGAGGCGACGGTCCAGCGCTGGGCCGCGGTGCCGTTGCAGGTGTGGAGTTGGACGGCGGTGCCGTCGGCCGTGCTCCCTCCTGCGACGTCCAGGCACTTGCCGGCCAGGCCGGTGAGGGTTCCGGTGGTGCCGTCGCCGCCGCCGTTGCCGGGCGTGCCCGACCAGGTGAAGGTCGCGGTGGTGCGGGCGGGCAGGGTGTAGACGAAGGACTGGTCGCCCCAGTCGACGCGCACCGACCGGGGCGCGGTGCCGCCGTTGTGGGCGATCAGTGCCTTGGAGCCGTCGGGGTTGCGCCAGGCCACGTTGGGCACGGTGCCGGAGGCGGTGGAGGCGATGCGGTAGGCACCGGGCTTCACGAACTTGGTCAGGTGTCCGGTGGTGTAGTACTCGATCGTGTAGTCGACCTGTCCGGCCCGCGGACCGCCCTCCTGGACGGTGATCAGCCCGGTGCAGGTGCCGCAGCCGCCGTTGTGCGGGCCCATGTTCTGGTTGAGTGCCAGGCTCCACTTGACCAGGCTGCTGCTCCAGTTGCGGGCGTAGTTGACGATGTCGGCGAGGTCCTCGTTGTGCTGGTTGGCGATCCAGGTGCCGCCGGAGTGCTCGGTGCTGAACTGCCGCACGTTCGGATACTGGTCGTGGACCTGGGTGCCGACCGCCGGGTCGCCGAAGTAGCCGTGCCAGGCGATGCCGCCGAACAGCGGGTCGTTGCGCACTCCGGCGTCCGCGAGGATCGGGGCGCCGAAGCCGGCGTAGTCGCCGTAGTTCCAGTCGTGGATCAGGATCTTGGTGGTGATCCCGGCGGCACGGAAGGCCGGGTAGACGTGGTTCTTGGTGAACTCGACCAGGCCCGAGGGATTCCAGCTCATGCCGGGGTAGTTCATCGCGGTCGGATTGCCGGCCTGGCAGCAGTTGGGCTCGTTCTGCACCGACAGGTAGTCGACCTCGATGCCGGCGGCCTGGTAGCTCTGGACGTACTTGACCAGGTACTGGGCGTACATGGGGTAGTACTCCCACTTCAGCCACCCCATCTGGTCCATGCGGCCGTTGTCCTTCATCCAGCCGGGCGCGCTCCACGGCACGCCCTTCACCCGCAGCGCCGGATTGAGCTGCTCGGCCTGGCCGGTGAGCAGCCGGACGTCGGTGTCGTAACCGTTGGCGCCGAAGTCGGCGAGGTCGCAGCAGGTGTCGTCGAGCGAGATGTGCCCGGGCCTGGAGAGGTCGGAGGCACCGATCGGGTTGCGTACGAAGGAAAGCCCGATGCCCTCCGTCGGCGAGAACAGCTTGCGCATCACGGCGTCGCGGGTCGAGGCACTGATCGCACCACCGCGCAGCAGGTGGGCGGTGGTGTCGGTGATGGACGCGCCGCCCCCTTCGAACTGCTGGTAGGTGGTGCCCTCGTTGACCGTGATCGTCTGGTCGGCGCCGCCGCCCGCGGGGCCGAAGCCGACCGGGCTCTGCTGGGCGAGGCCGCGAGTGACGTTGCGGCCGGCGGAGTCCGAGGTGGTGGTGAGCCAGACGTCGACGCGCTCTCCCGCCGCCACGGCCCGCGGCGTGAGGCCGGGTGCCGTGGTGAACGCGAGGGCGAGCAGAAGGATGGCGGTC
>NZ_JAPSKQ010000072.1:8511-26760 GCF_031181555.1 Streptomyces sp.
GACGTTGCGGCCGGCGGAGTCCGAGGTGGTGGTGAGCCAGACGTCGACGCGCTCTCCCGCCGCCACGGCCCGCGGCGTGAGGCCGGGTGCCGTGGTGAACGCGAGGGCGAGCAGAAGGATGGCGGTCATCGCGGCGGGCAGCCGGAGGGCGGGGGGTGCGCCGCGGAGTGGATGGGGTCTGCGTGACGGAGTCATGACCTGGCCTTTCGATGCGGGCGCTCTTTTTTTCACAGCTTGAATGCACGGCAAGGTGAGCCCGGTGGATGCCGGTGGAGCGGTCGATCGGGAAGACGGGGAGGCAGGGAAGCTGTGGAGGCTGCGAATCGAACGACTTAACTCAAGTCGTGATTAAATTTGGTTGTCATAGACTCGTCAATAAGGTGCGTTGAGATTCTCAAGCAGACGCCGCGATGATCTCGCCCCTTCTCCACAAGGCTCGAGGGCATACCTGCTGTGTGTCCGCGGCGCCGGGCACCGGGCGCGCCGCGGTGGCCGAACTGACCGTGACGCTCGTGCCCGACGCGCTGCGCGGCGTTTCGAGGCGGGGCGGCGCCTTGCACGGTGGAGTCCCCCGCCGAGTTGCCGACCGGCTGCGGCCGATGCGGCTGATGCGGCCGGGCCCGGCCCTCGTCGGCGTGGCCCGGGCGAGCGTGGTGCTCCCGGACACTTCTCACCGCACCCTGTCCCCGCACGTCACGGTGCGCCCGCTGGTCACTGCGCGAACCCGCCGCCCACCTGCGCAAAGCGCACGGCCGGATCATCCGCGTCGACCGCGGAGCATTGCGCGGCCTCCTCGCCGTCGCGGCCTGAGCTCAACCCGGCGAACCCGTGCGGTCACAGCGCCGGCGGTCGAGCGGGGACGAAGAAGTGCCGGACAGGTGGTCCTGGTGACGGACGGAACCTCACCGCCGCGCGTGGCGGATCTTCAGCCGTCCGAACCCCATGGTCCCGGAGATCCGGATCCTCGGCCCGCCGGAGCGAGCACGCCGCCGGGTCTTGTAGAGCAAGTCCTTCCACCCGGTGCGCAGATCCTCGATGTCGACGATCGCGTCGCGGGGCACCGTGATCCTGGCCCTGCCGGTGCCGAGCTGCAACTCGATGTCGACCACCGAATGCTCGATGACCGCCCGGGACAGGTCCAGATGCACCCTTCCGAACGGGGACTCGATCTTCAGGCTCCGAGGTACCCGCCATACGCCGCGCCGCTGGATCCGTCCGCCGGCGACGGCGATCGTGGACGTGGTGCCCGCGTTCTCCTCCGGGAGCAGGGCCAGGGCCGACACGAGCTCGCTGTGCGTCTTGACGGTGAGCACCTGGTGGAGGCGTTCGTCCAAGTCCTCGTGCGAGATGTGCCCTTCGGCGTACGCCTCCTGCAGGCGCCGCACGGCCGTGTCGCGGTCGTCCTCGCTGATCAGTGGCGGCCGGTCTTCCGGCAGAGCGGTCACCTTCTCACTCTACTGCCGTGCCGGTGGTGCGAACTCGCCAAAGTCCGTAAGGGGCAAGGCATTCGACGGGGAGGCCGACCGCTCGTCATCATGGCCCTCATCGCCCGGTCCGGCGGCCCCACGCGGCCACAGCACCGGTGTGACCGCCCGGCTTTCCCGAGGGCCCCAGGTCGTGTCCGGATGCTTCTTCGGGTGAACGGCCCCTTCGACAGCCTTCGGCCGAGTTGCTGGGCCAGTGCGACGAGGATGCCCTCGGGGTCGCGGACGTGACAGAGCCGGCAGCTGTCCTCGTACTTCCCGAACCCGCCGACGAGTTCGGCACCGGGGAGAAAGACAAGGTCACCGGGACCGGCCCCTCGTCCTGACACCACCGTGGCGTCGCCTCGAGACGAAACTCGGTAGCGGACTCGGGTTGCCGCAGATCACCATGCAACGCATGAGCGATCAACCCACGCGCTGGACCCGGGCAACCGTCTACCCCGACATGTGGACCGACCCGGACGACGACCCCCGCAACAACGAGGACAGTCCGGAGGGCGAGCTCGCGACGCTGCAGGACTTCCTGGCGAACTACCGCATAACCCTGCGGATGAAGTGCGGGGACCTGGATGCGGAGCAACTGGCCCGCCGGTCGGTCCCGCCCTCGACGATGTCGCTGCTCGGCCTGCTCCGCCACCTCGCCGAGACGGAACGGGACTGGCGCAACTGGATCAGCGACGGTGACCCGCTGCCGAAGCTGTACGGCAAGCGTGACGCGGACTTCGACGGAGCCGTCGCCGAGCAGGCCGTGGTCGACGCCGCGTACCGCGATCTGGAGCGCGAGCAGGCGGCGACCGACGCCGCGCTGGCCGCGCACCCGGACCTGAGCGAGCGTGTGGGGAAGGACGGGATCTCGGTCCGGGAGCTGTTGGTGCACAGGATCGAGGAGTACGCCCGTCATTGCGGGCACGCCGACCTGTTGCGCGAGTGCATCGACGGAAGGGTGGGCCAGTGACGGGGACCGGGCGCGTTCGCGGGCGGTAGCGGCAGTGAGGAGGGCACGGGCGAGCCGTGCGGACGTGTCCCCTGGTCCGCTGCGCGCGGGAAGGCGCGGGAAGGATGTACACCGTCCGCCGTGACCAAGCGGACACGGGCCGAGGCCTCAGCGCGGGGTTCGAGGACGCATGCGCACCGCCTGGGCCGCGGAAACCCCTGGCTGCCGACGGCGTCGTCCGAGGACAGGGACGGATCAACCGCACCGGCCCGGGTGAACCGGACCGGTGCGTACGTGTCGGGGCGACCGGCCTGTGCCGCAGCGACGGGACAGCCCTGCTCCGTGATCCGAGGAGCCGTATACGGCGATACGGCCCCTCGTTTTCCGCCGGTCAGGCGTCAGCGGCCGTTGCCGATGGCCAGGGCGCCGGCCCGGGCGAACTTCTCGTCCAGGTCGCCGGAGGGCGCGCCCGCGACGCCGATGCCGGCGACCGGTGCGTTCTTGGCGGTGACCGGGACGCCGCCGCCCAGGAACAGGGTGCCCGGGATGTCCTTGAGGTTCGGGGCGCTCTTCAGGCGCTCGGCCAGCTCGGAGGTGGGCGCGTTCCAGGAGACGGCGGTGTACGCCTTGCGCACGGCCGACTCGTAGGACTGCGGGCCGGCGCCGTCGCCGCGCAGGGTGACGATCGTGTTGCCGTTGCGGTCGACGACGGCGACCGTGATCCGCTGGTTCTCCTTCTCGGCGGCGTCCAGCGCTGCCCGGGCGGCCTCGGTGGCGGCGTCGACGGTCAGGTGCGTGGAGGTGGTGGTGGCGGCGGGCTTCGCGGCGGCCGCGGGGACGGCGGCCGGGGCGGCGTTCGCGGACACCGTGCCGAAGGCCGCGGCGGCGACGGCGGCGAGGGCGGCACCGCCGGCGGTGACGCGGGCGCGGCGGGACATGTCCTTGATCTTCATATGGGCTGCTCCTCGGTGTTCTCGGTGTTCTCGGCGTTCTCGGCGTTCTCGGCCGATCAGGGGCGGAGCGGACGGGCCTGCTGCGGTCCGGCCGTCCTCCGCTTCCCAGCCTGGGCCCGGCGAGCGGTGCGTACGGTCGGCGTTCCGGCTGCTCGGCGGCTGCCCTACGGGCGACGGGCGGGTCATCCGATCGGTTGACCCGCCCGGCGGCGGGCGGCGGCGACAATGAAGGTGTTTGTCCAGTTCGGCGCGGAGTCCCGGGGTCGACGAAGGTGCCCGGGCCCGCACAGGTCATGAGGTCGGCGGAAGGAGGCGTGCCGCGATGCCGAAGCCGTACGACCCGGACGCCCGGTGGCTCGGCGCCGTGATGCACGCGGCGTTCTTCCTGCTGCTCGGCGGGGCCCTGGCCCGGTTCCTGATCAATCACCCGGGCGAGCCGCGCACCCCGTGGATCCTCGCCCTGTCTGTCGCACTGGCCCTGCTGCACCTGCTCGGGCCGGTGCTCGGCGGTCCGGGGGCGTTGCCCACCCGGCGACTGGCCTGGCTGGGTCCGGTCGTCGTGGTGTGGATGGTGCTCGTCGTCCTCGCGCCCAGCTTCTCCTGGTGCGCCGTGCCGCTGTTCTACACCGGTCTGCGCACCCTGCCGGCCCGGGCGGCGCTCGTCCTGGTCACCGTGCTGACCGCGCTCGTCGTCGCGGCGCAGCTGCGGTTGGCCGGGCGCTTCGACCCGAACCTGCTGCTGGCGCCGCCGGCCGTCGCCGCCATCGCGGCGGGCGTGTTCCTGCAGGCCGAGCGGCAGGCGGCGCGGCAGCGCGCCCTGATCGACGACCTGATCCGCACCCGCCGCGAACTCGCCGCCTCCGAGCGCCGCGAGGGCACCCTCGCCGAACGGCAGCGGCTCTCCATGGAGATCCACGACACCCTGGCTCAGGGCCTGTCCAGCCAGCGGATGCTGCTCCAGGCGGCCGAACGGGTGTGGGAGTCCGACCCGGACAAGGCGCGCGGCCACGTCCGGTCCGCCGCGTCCGTCGCCGAGCACAACCTCGCCGAGGCGCGCCGCTTCGTGCACGACCTCGCCCCGGCCGACCTCGCCCACGGCGGCGGTCTGGCGGCGGCGCTGCGCGCGCTGGCCGAGCGGGAGAGCGGCGAGCACCTCACCGTCCGCGTCCACGTCCACGACGGCGGGCGGGCCCCGCTGTTGCCGGACCGCGTCCAGTCGGTGTTGCTGCGCATCGCGCAGGGCGCCCTGGCCAACATCCGCGAACACGCGTCCGCCGGCACGGCCACGCTCGCTCTCACCCTCCTCGACGACCAGGTCCTGCTGGACGTCAGCGACGACGGCCGCGGTTTCGACCCGGCCGCGCTGCCCGACCGACCGTCCGGGGTGCGCGGCCACGGCCTGCCCGCGATGCGGGCCCGGCTGCGGCAGCTCGGCGGCACACTGACCGTGGAGTCCGCGCCGGGCGAGGGCACCGTCCTGTCCGCCGCCGTACCCCTGGAGGGCCCCCGATGACCGTCCCCGACGCCGGCCCCGGCTCCGCCGCGGTGCGCATCCTGGTCTGCGACGACCACGTCGTCGTCCGTGCCGGACTGCTCGCCCTGCTCGACAGCGCTCCCGGCATCAAGGTGGTCGGTGAGGCGGGCACCGGCGAGGAGGCCCTGGCGCTGGCGGCCAAACTGCGGCCGGACGTGGTCCTGATGGACCTCCAGCTCGGCGAGGGCATCGACGGTGTGGAGACCACCCGCCGCCTCACCGCCGCGCCCGGCACCGCCCCGCACGTCCTGGTGCTGACGACGTACGACACGGACGCCGACATCACCCGCGCCATCGGGGCCGGTGCCACCGGCTACCTGCTGAAGGCGGAGCGCCCTGAGGAGCTGTTCGCCGCCATCCACGCCGCCGCGCGGGGCCGTACGGTGCTCTCCCCACCGGTCGCCGGCCGGGTCATGGCCAACATGCGCAGCCCGCGGCCCTCCCTCACCGACCGTGAACGCGACATCCTCACCCACCTCTCCCGCGGCCTCGGCAACCGGGAGATCGCCCGGGCCCTGTTCATCAGCGAGGCCACGGTCAAGACCCATCTGCGCCGCGTCTACGACAAGCTGGACGTCGACACCCGCGCAGGCGCGGTCGCGGTGGCAAAGGAACAACGGCTGCTGCCGTGACCCTGCCGCGGTCCGGCCGACCGCACCGGGACGGCCCGCTGCCGGTCCCCGATCCACCGCCCCGGCGGGGCCCGGCGCCGGCACCGTCAGTCCTGTGGGCGGGTCTCGTCGCACCGTCGGACGCTGGACAGCGCGAAGGCGCACCGGGGACTGCCGCTACGGCCGCACTCCCCAGGAGGTCCGACGGCCGCCGCGCCCCGCTCGACGCCGTCGGCCCGCACTCCGGTCACGGTGACCCGGGCGCCCGGAGAGGGTTTCCGTCCCTGGACGGCGTCGGCCCTCCCCCGGCATCACCCGTGGGGGACGACGGCCCGGCCGCGCACTTCGCCGGCGTGCGGGCGTTCGTAGGCGAGCGGTGCCTCGTCGAGCGAATACCTCTCGGTGTGGACGACGACGGCTCCGGCGGTGCGCGCGGCCGGCTCCGCGCCGACGCAGTCGGACACGGCCCGGGCCCCGATGCCGCCCGTCGGGTCCCGGGCCTCCGCAGCCGCCTGCGCGTCGGAGAGCAGGATCCCGGGGGCGCCGGCACTCCGCGCGGGCACCGGCTCCTCCTCACCGACGTCGAGGGCGGTCGCGCGGGCCCGAGTCGAGCCGCCCGGTGCCCGGGGCGAGGCGCGCAGGTCCGGCCGGGTCAGCGCCTCCGGCCGTCGCGCAGCTCCAGCCGCTCCCCCGGGAACCGCTCGCGGAAGCCGCGGTCGTGCGAGACCGCGACCACCGCTCCCGGGTACGCCGCGAGTGCCTCCTCCAGGTCCTCGACCAGGTCGAGCGCGATGTGGTTCGTCGGCTCGTCGAGGACGAGAAGGTCCGCGGGCCGGGTCACCAGCCTCGCGATCTGCAGCCGCCGTTGCTGTCCCGCGGAGAGCGCCGCGACCGGGACGTGCAGGTCCTCCTCGCGGAACAGGCCCAGCGCCAGCAACTGTCCGGCGTACTCCTCCGGCAACCCGGGCCGCCCGGCCGCGAAGGCGGCGAGCAGCGGGAGCCGCGGGGAGCGCGCGGGCAGTTCCTGCGCCAGGTACCCGGTCCGAGCCGGGCGGCGCGCCACGCCCGCGTCGGGCTCCAGGTCACCGGCCAGGACGCGCAGCAGCGTCGACTTGCCCGCTCCGTTCTCACCCGTGACCAGCAGCCGCTGCCCGGGCATGATCGCCAGCAGCCCGTCCAGGCGCAGTCGCTCGCCGACGCTCACGCCGTCGAGCTCGGCGAGCGGGCGGTCGACGGGGTGCCCGCCGTCTGCCGCCGACAGCGCCGCCGTGAACCGCAGCGGTTCCGGTGGCGCCGCCACCGGGTTGCGCCGCAGGTGGGCCAGCCGCTCCCGGGCCGCCCGCACCCGCCCGCCGAGCTTCGCCTCGTGCGAGCGGCGGTGCTTGCCGAAGCCCTGCCGCGGATCCTTGCCGGTGGTGGCCAGCCGCTTCCCCGCGGCCTCGAGCAGTTCCTCGGTACGGGCCAGCTCCTGAAGCCAGTCCGCGTATTCCTGCTCCGCGCGGCGTCGGGCGGCGGCCTTCGCGGCGCGGTGGCCGGCCCAGCCGTCGCCGTACCGGTGCACCGTGCGCGCGTCCCGGTCGACCTCGAGGATCGTGGTGGCGATGCGCTCCAGGAAGCCGCGGTCGTGGGTGACCGCGACGACGGTGCCCCGGTGTGCGCGCAGGTGCTCCTCGAGCCAGCGCACGGCCGCCGCGTCGAGGTGGTTCGTCGGCTCGTCGAGGAGCAGCAGCTCGGGGGCGGCGGCCAGCACGCAGGCGAGCGCGAGCCGTGACTGCTCGCCGCCGGAGAGCGAGCCCAGCTCGCGGTCCCGGGTGATCCCGGCGAGCCCGAGCCCGTGCACGGCGGCGTCGACCCGGGCATCCGCCTCGTATCCGCCGCGTTCCTCGTACGCGATCAGCAGCTCGCCGTACGCGGCGAGTTCGTCCTTTGACGCCTCGCCGAGGCGCTCCTCCGCCGAGCGCAGCCGGCGCTCCATGTCACGCAGCTCGGCGAGGGCGAGGTCGACGGCGTCCTGCACGGTGCAGTGCGGGTCGAGGTCGAGGGTCTGGGCGAGGTGGCCGGTACCGCCGGGGAAGCTGACGGTGACCTCCCCGGCGTCCGGCACCTCGGCCGCGGCGAGCAGCCGCAGCAGGGTGGACTTGCCGGAACCGTTCTCACCGATGACGGCGGCCTTCTCGCCCGGGCGGACGGTGAAGGAGACCCGGTCGAGGACGGTCCGGGTGCCGTAGGACTTGGTGACGTTCTTGACGGACAGCTGCGCCACGGCAGCGGGCACAACGGTACGGGCGCGTTCGCGCATGGGACTTTCCCTGGGATGCGGCATGTCTACGGGCGGCAGAAACGGCGGCGTCGGCCGTGCCCGGACTCAGAGAAAGTAGAGGAGAGGCATGGGGCCCACCATAACAAGACGGTGCGTCTCGTCTCCACTCATGCGCCGCGCGAAGCCTGTGATCCGCACCACCCCGCCCGAGCAGCACATCCCGCGCACCCGTGCTCGTTCCCAACGGCCGCAGGCGCTCCTCGAAGTCGTCCCGCCGCCCGTGCTCGGTCGTCACGCCCTGAGCCGGCGCAGGACGGGGGCGGGATCCGTCGGTGATCCCGCCCCCGTCCGGTCGTCTCACGCCGAGCGGGTGAGCCGATCCGCCCGTACCGGGTCGGCGTACGGCAGTCCGCGCGCGTAGCGCTCCAGTTCGTCCAGTGCCGCGTGGGTCATGCGGCCCAGCTCGTTGCCCAGGGAGCCCGCGATGTGCGGGGTGAGCAGGACGTTCGGGAGGTCGTACAACGGGGAGTCGGGCGGCAGGACCTCCGGGTCCGTGACGTCGAGCACGGCGTTGAGGCGGCCCGCGACCAGCTCGGCGGTGAGGGCCTCCGTGTCGACCAGGGAGCCCCGCGCCGTGTTGATCAGGGTGGCCCCGTCCGGCAGCAGCGCCAGCCGGTCGCGGTCGAACAGGTGACGTGTCTCGGGGAGTTCGGGCGCGTGGATCGTGACCGTGTCGCTGGTCAGCGCCAGCGTGTCCAACGGCACGGAAACCGCGCCCAGTTCGGCCGCCTCCGCCTCGCCGACGTACGGGTCGTACAGCAGCACCCGCAGGTCGTGGGGACGCAGCAGCTCGATCACGCGGCGGCCGATGCGGGACGCGCCGACGACGCCGACGGTGCGCCTGTGGTTGCCGCCGGTGCCGACGACGTCGAGGGCGTTCATCCACGTCCGCTTCTCGCGGTAGACACGGGCCGCGTGCAGGACGCGCTTGCCGGAGAAGAGGACGGCGGCGACCGTGTACTCGGCCACCGGCACGGCGTTGGCGGCGGCGGCCGAGGCGACGGTGAGGCCGCGTTCCCAGCAGGCCCCGGTGACGTGATGCTTGACCGAGCCGGCCGCGTGGATCACCGTGCGCAGCCTCGGCATGCGGGCCAGCGCCTCGGCGGTCAGGGGCGGGCAGCCCCAGCCGGTCAGCAGCACCTCCGCACCGGCGAGGGGGCCGGCCGCGGCCGGGTCGGCGAAGTCGTGGACGACGAAGGAGGGGTCCGTGTCGGCGAGTGCCGTCAGCCTGGCGAGCGATTCCGCGTCGAAGAGGGCGGCGTGGACGGGGCCGTCCATGGCCAGGACGGTCCGAGGACGGCGGAGGGGGTGGGGGGTCACTTGACGGCTCCCGCGGTCAGGCCGGAACGCCAGTGGCGCTGCAGCGTGAGGAAGGCGACGGCGAGCGGCACGACGGACAGCAGTGAGCCGGTCACGATGAGGGCGTACAGCTGCGGTTCCTGCGGCAGGACGGCGTTCCAGCCGAACAGGCCGAGCCCCACCGGGTACAGGGACGAGTCGTTGAGCATCACCAGGGGCAGGAAGAAGTTGTTCCAGCTGCCGGTGAACGTGAACAGGAAGATCGTCACGAAGGCCGGCGACAGCATCGGCAGGGCCACCGAACCGAACACGCGCAGTTCACCCGCGCCGTCCATGCGCGCGGCCTCGAGGGTCTCGTGCGGCACGTACGCCTCGGCGAACACCCGGGCCAGATACACCCCGAAGGGGTTGACGAGGCTCGGGATCAGCACCGCCCAGTACGTGTTGACGAGCCCGGCCTCGGAGGCGAGCAGGTACATCGGCAGGGAGACGACGGTCGGCGGCACGAGGATGCCGAGCAGCACCAGCCCGTACAGCTTCTCCCGGCCGCGGAAGGAGTACGTCGCGAAGGCGTAGCCCGCGAGCAGCGAGATCAGCGTGGAGGCGAGCGCGCCGGCCACCGAGTACAGCAGGCTGTTGGCCAGCCAGCGGCCGAACACCCCGTCCTGGTACGCGAACAGATCGGCGATGTTGCCGAACAGGTTGAACTCACCGAGGCGGAAGCCGGGGCTGCCGAACAGGTCGCCGTTGTCCTTGGTGGCGTTGACCAGCAGCCAGCTCAGCGGCATCAGCGTGTAGAGGGCGACGATCGTCAGCAGGGTGTTGACGACGGCCCGTGACGACCGGGAACCCCGGCGTGCTGGGGGCTGCGGGCGCGGCGGGGCCGCCCCGACGGTGGCGATGGGCGCGGTGGCGGTGTCGAGGGCCACGGTCACGCCTCCTTCCAGCGGTTGCCGAGCCTGGTGATGGCGAAGGAGAGCACCGCGCCGAGCACCGCGAGCAGCAGGGACGCCGCGGCGGCGAGACCGTAGTCGTGTTCGGTGAACGCGGCCTGGTAGATGAACATCACCGGACTCCACTCCGGGGAGATCGCCGACGACCGGCTGCGCAGCACCTCGGGTTCGTTGAACAGCTGGATCGCGCCGACGGCGGTGAACAGCGTGGTCAGCACGACCGAGGAGCGGATCATCGGCAGCTTCACCGACCAGGCGGTGCGCAGCTCGCCGGCGCCGTCGACCACGGACGCCTCCAGCGTCTCGCGCGGCACGGCCTGGAGCGCCGCGTAGAAGATCACCACGTTGTAGCCGATCCACTGCCAGGTGGCGGCGTTGGCCATGGAGAACACGACCGCGTCCGGTCCCAGCAGGTCCCAGTCCGCGCCGAACACGGACAGGAGGTCGATGACGGGACTGAGGCCCGGGGTATAGAGGAAGCCCCACACGATCGCGGCGATCAGTCCCGGCACCGCGTGCGGCAGGAAGTACGCCAGCTGGAAGAACCGCTTGGCGCGGGCCAGCGCGGAGTCGACGAGCAGCGCCAGGGTGAGTGCACCGCCCACCATCACCGGGATGTAGATCAGGCAGTACAGCGCGATGTGCGCGAAGCCGCGCCGGAAGCCGGGGTCGTCCAGGGCGCGCAGGTAGTTGTCGACGCCGACGAAGAGGGTCTCGGTGCCGCCGAAGCCGAGCCCGGAGGAGGCCTGCTCACGGAACAGGCTCATCCAGACGGCGTAGCCGATCGGGGCGAGGAGGGTGGCGGCGAAGAGGAGGAGGAACGGTGCGAGGAAGAGGGCGGGCGCGGCCTGCCGTCGGCGGCCGAGCCGGGTCGATGCCATCGGTGGTGCTCCTTGGTGCCGGGGGCCTGTCCGGCGGATCGGGCGGGAGGAATGGACGCCGCTGTACCGGCACAACGGACGGGACGCAGCTGAGCGGGGCGCGGGGTGTCCTCTGTTCGGCGGGGCCGGGCGCGGGAGGGCCGGCGCGGGAGACGGGCATGCCGCCCCGCGCCTGCCGCACGGTCCCGCCGGGCGGGCCCTGGCCCGGCTCCGCGCGGGGAGCCGGGCGTCGGGGTCACGTCACTCGGCGAGCTTGAGCCCGCGGTCCGTGATGGACTTCTCGGCCGCGCGCTGCCCGGCCTGGAAGGCCGGCCAGAACTCGCCGGTCTTCTGGGCCTTGCCGAGCTCGTTCTGCACGGTCAGCGAGGTCGAGTTGTGCACCGGGCTCCACGCCCAGCCCTCGGTGATCGCGCCGACCTGCGAGCCGGCGAGCTCGTAGATGTCCTGGCCCCCGAAGAAGGAGGCGTCGAAGGACTCCTTGGCGGTGGCGCGCAGCTCCTCGGCGGCGGGCAGGCCGCTGGAGGTGCCGGCGGCCAGCCGCGACTCGACGGCCGCCTTGTCGGTGGTGGCCCAGGTGACGAACTCGGCGGCGGCCTCCGCCTTCTTCGTGTCCTTGGACAGCGCGAACGACGAGCCGCCGACGGCACCGGTGGCGGGCGTGCCCCAGTGCGGCAGCGGCGCCTCGACCCACTTGCCGGCCTGCTTCGGGTAGGTCGTCTTGATGCCGCCCGCGCTCCAGGACGCGCCGATCAGGGCGATGGCCCGGGAGTCGGTGACCGACTTGGTCGCCTCGGGGCTCCACGCCTTGTGGTTGAGGACCAGGTCGTCCTTGACGAGGACCTTCCAGTAGTCGGCGACCTTCCTGGTGGCCGGGTCGGTCATGTTCACCGTCCAGGCGTCGCCGGAGGCGCCGTACCAGCGGGCGCCGGCCTGCTGGGCGAGTCCGGCCCAGGTGGCGACGTCGTCGCCCCAGAAGTCGAGGATGCGCGCCTTGCCCTTGGAGGCGGACTTCACCTTCTTCGCGGCCGAGGCGAACTCGTCCCAGGTCTTCGGCACCTCGACGCCGTACTTCTCGAAGAGGTCCTTGCGGTAGTACAGCGTCTGCGGGCCGACGTCGTAGGGAGCCGCCCAGGTCTTGCCGCCGAGGGTGACCAGGCCGCGCACGGACTCGGGGGCATAGCCCTCGACCGTCTTGCCGAGTTCCGCCGTCGAGTCGCGCAGCAGGCCCTGGGTGACGAGGTCGGGCAGCGCCTGGTACTCGACGTTGACGACGTCCGGGGCGTTGCCCGCCTTGACGGCCTTGGCGAGCTTGTCGTAGCCGCCGTTGAGTCCGGCCGGTATCTCGGAGAACGTGACCTTGATGTTCTTGTGGGTGCGGTTGAACTCGGCGGTCATCTCCTTGGTGCCGGGCATCCAGGACCAGTAGGTGATCTCGACGGGCTGCTCCGCGCTGCCGGTGCCCGCCTCGCTCTTGTCCTGGCCGCCGCAGGCGGTGGTGAGGAGGGCGAGGCAGGCCGCCGCGGCGGCGAGAGCGGGGGAGGACGGCTTCATTGCTGACTCCTGGGGAGCTCGATCCGAATGACGCACATCTTTCGGCCACATGCGATCAGAGTCAATAGGAAACGAACAATGAATCAGCGATGTACGTATTTCGATCTGGTTGCTGTTCGTTTCGGGATCGGTTGGATGTGAAACGAACACGGTTCAGCCCAGGTCGGGGGTCTCCCGCGTCTCCACGGCCGTGGGCACGGTCCCCGCGTCGGCGTCCAGCTCCAGGACCACGATCTCGTTGCGTCCCGCGCGCAGCAGCGGCCACGGCAGGTACAGCGTGCGCTGTGGGCCGCGCGTGGCCCAGTAGCGGCCCAGGCAGAAGCCGTTGACCCACACGTAGCCCTTGCCGGCGCCGGGCAGCGCCAGATAGGCGTCCGCGGGTTCGGCCACGTCGAGATGCCCGCGCAGGAACACGGGGCCGCGTGCGGACCCGCTCCCACCGCCCCATCGCAGGCGCCCGGGCGTCCCGTGCCCCAGCTCCACGGCCCGCGCCCGCCAGCCGTGCAGGACCTGCTGGGTGTGCAGTACGCGCCGCACGCCCTTGCGCTCACCGAGCCCGGCCCCGTAGTTGACCCGGCCCATCGACTCCACGAGCAGCTCCACCTCGGCCCCCGCCGAGGGCACCGGGACGTCCGGTACCGCCTCCGCCGCGTCCCGCTCCAGCACGCCGGCCGGCGTTCCGTCGACGTAGACGTGCGCCCGGTCGGCGAGCCCGTGCACCGAGAGCGGATACGGTTGCCGGGGCCCCGGGATCCGTCCGCTGTAGAGCACGAGCCCCTGCCCGATGCCGAGTTCCTCGAACGACGGCGGCAGGGGGGCCTCCGTCTCCGGGCCCGCCAGGTCCTCCAGCGCGTCGAACAGGCGCAGCGAATCGGTCAGCCCGGCCCGTGCGGGCGGCAGGAGCGGCGCGGGCGGCTCCGGGTCCGGCAGCGGGCCGTCCGCGTACGGCTCCAGCACCTTCCGGAACGCCCGGAACTTCTCGGTGACGCCGCCGCGTTCGTCGATGGGGGCGTCGTAGTCGTACGACGTCACCGTGGGCAGATAGCGCTCGCCGGTCGCCGGGTCGGCCGTGTTGGCGCCCGCCCAGGTGGAGAAGTTGGTGCCGCCGTGCGCCATGTAGACGTTGACGGACGCGCCGGAGCCAAGGATCTCGGCGAGCGTGTCCGCGGCGTCCCGCGGCTCGCGGACGACGTGCTCGGTGCCCCAGTGGTCGAACCAGCCGCACCAGAACTCCATGCACATGGCTGGGTCCTCGGGCCGCAGCCGGGCGAGCGAGGCGAACGCCTCACCGGCGCGGCTGCCGAAGTTCACGGTCGCGAGCCGGCCCGGCAGGGTGCCGCCGGTGAGGAAGAAGTCGTCGGGGCCGTCCGAGGTGAACAGCGGTACGTCGATGCCGCGTTCCCGCAGTCCGGCGGCCAGGTGCTCCAGGTATCCGGTGTCGGTGCCGAACGAGCCGTACTCGTTCTCCACCTGCACCATCAGCACATTGCCGCCCCGCGTCACCTGATGCGGCGCGACGACGGGCGCGAGGCGGTCGTACCAGCGGTCCACGTGGGCCAGATAGCCCGCGTCCCGGCAGCGCAACGCCCGCACCTCCGGGTCGGCGTGCAGCCACCACGGCAGCCCGCCGTTGTCCCACTCGGCGCAGATGTACGGCGAGGGGCGCACGATCGCGTGCAGGCCCGCCTCGCGGGTGGCGCGCAGGAAGCGGTCCAGGTCGGCGACGCCGGTGAAGTCGTAGGTGCCGGGGCGGGGTTCGTGCAGGTTCCACGGCACGTACGTCTCGACCGTGTTGAGGCCCATGGCGCGCAGCATGCGCAGCCGGTGCGGCCACTGCTCGGGCAGGACGCGGAAGTAGTGCAGCGCACCCGAGAGCAGACGCACGGGACGGCCGTCGAGGGAGAAACCCTCGGGGGAGATGGCGAACATGAGGGCTCTCCAGTGGGGAGGGTCGGACTACGCGCTGGAGGCGCGCACGTGCAGTTCGGGCAGGATCGCGATGCGGTGCCGCGGGCGGCCCGGGTCGGCGAGGCGCCGGTCCAGGAGGTCCACGGCGGCGGCGCCCACCGCGTGCTTGGGCGGGGCGATCGCGGTCAGGGGGATGTCGGCGAGGGCGGCCACCTCGTCGTCGTACGCGACGATCGCGATGTCTCCGGGGACGTCGACGCCCCGGGCCCGCAGCCGCTGGAGGACGACGATCGCGTCGTGGTCGTTGTGCACGACCGCCGCGTCGAGCCGGCCGCCGGCCACCGCGTCGGTGAACGCGGCGAGCACGCGCTCCCGTTCCTCGGCGTCGCCGCCCGGCGGTGGCATCCGGAACAACGCATCGTCGTCCGCCGGGAGCCGGGTCGCCGCGAGACCGCCGCGGTAGCCCTCCAGGACCAGCGCGCCGTGCGGGCTGTCCTCGCGCAGCAGCAGCCCGATCCGCTCACGGCCCCCGTCGGCGAGGTGGCGTACGGCGATCCGGGCGCCGTGCACGTGATCGGTCACCACCCGCTCGGCGCCCGTGGCGTCGTCCTCCGGGCGCCGCTCCACCAGCACGTACGGCACGTCGAGTTCGGCGGGCCAGCTGCGCGTCCTCGTCGGGCCGCAGGGCGTGACGAGCAGGCCGTCGATGCCGTCGGCGAGCATCTGCCGGGCCTGGGCGCGCTCCTCGTCGGGGTTGTACTGGGAGATGCCCAGCACCAGCCGGATGCCCCGCTCGGCGGCGGCCTCCCGCGCCCCCTTGATGACCTCGGGGTAGTAGTAGTCGGCGGCCGGCACGATCAGGCCGAACACCCGCTCGCCAACCGGACGTTGCGGTGCGTCCGGCACCTCGGGCCCGGCGGTCTCCGGCAGGACCGCCCCGCCGTGCACCCGCTCCACGAACCCGCGTTCGGCCAGCGCCTCCACGTCGCGGCGCACGGTGATGGGAGAGACGCCCAGCTCCGCGGCCACCTCCGTCACCCGGATCGAGCCGCGCTCGCGCAGCCGCCGCAGTATCTCCTGGTGCCTCTCCTCGGCGTGCACGTGACCGCTCCCCCTCGTCGTCGCTTCGTCGTCGATCGCCCTCGGCTGACCTGCAGTGTAGCGTCCGCCTGATCGGTTGTGAACGTTTTTTGCTCGAACAATCAAATGAGCATCGGAATGCGCGTGCCATTGCTCATGCGTGCGCGGTTGTGCTAGAAACCGCTCACCTCAGCGCGGAATCCCGGGCCCGGCCCCCCTACCCTTCCCCCTCTTCGGAGGTACGTCCGCATGCCCTCCCCCCTGTCCCGCCGCACCCTCCTGCGCGCCGCCCTCACCACCACGGCCGCCACTCCCCTCGTCCTCGCCTCCCCCGGCACCGCCCACGCCGCCGACCCCTACGACACCCTGCGCCTGAAGTGGCGCGACCTCGTCCTCGGCACCGGCTTCGACCCCGCCGCCGAACCCTACGCGAGCCGCCTCACCGCCCTCGGCGCCACCGCCGCCCGGCTCCGCTCCACCATGCGGCGGGTGCCCGGCTCCCTCTGGCCGGACCTGCCCTACGCCGACCCCGAGCCCGACACCGACAGCGAGTCGTTCACCTACTCCGGAAACCTCGGCATCAGCTACGACCGGCTGCGCACCCTCACCGAGGCCTACGCCCAGCCCGGCACCGGCCTCACCGGCGACCCCGCGCTGCTCGCCGAGCTGCTCGCCGCCCTCGACCACCTGCACGACGAGGCGTACCACGCCGGGCAGACCCGCTACGGCAACTGGTGGAACTGGCAGATCGGCATCCCGCAGGCCCTGCTCGACATCTGCGTCCACCTGTACGACCACCTCGGCGCGGCCCGCATCACCCGGTTCACCGCGGCCGTGGACCACTTCGTCCCCGACAGCGCGGTCGCCTCCTACACCGGCACCTCCACCGGCGCCAACCGCGTCGACCTGTGCCGCGTCCTCGCCCTGCGCGGCGTCATCGGCAGGAGCTCCGCCAAGACGGCCCTCGCCCGCGACGCCCTCGGCCCCGTCTTCCCGTACGTCACCTCCGGCGACGGCCTCTACGCCGACGGCAGCTTCATCCAGCACACGTACGTCCCCTACGCCGGCACCTACGGCGCCGTCATGCTCGGCGGCCTCTCCCTGCTGTTCGCCCTCCTCGACGGCTCCCCGTGGGAGGTCACCGACCCGAACCGGCAGACCGTGTTCGACTCGGTCGAGAAGGCGTATGCGCCCTTCCTCTACAACGGGCTCGCCATGGACGGCGTCTCCGGCCGCGCCGTCAGCCGGGGCGTGCAGAAGAGCGACACCCGGAGCGTCCTCCAGGACGACCATCTGCGCGGCCACGCGATCGTCGCCTGCATCGCCCTCCTCGGACAGAGTGCGTCCAGCACCGAGAGGGCCCGCTGGGACGCCATGGTCAAGGGCTGGATCGACCGCGCCCGCTACCGGCCCGTCCTGGACAGCGACGCCCTCGGCGTCGCCCAGCTGGCCCGCCTGAAGGCCATCGCCGACGGCACCGCCACCGCCGCGCCCGAACCCGTCGGCCACCGCCTCTTCCCCGCCATGGACCGCGCCGTCCACCGCCGCCCCGGCTGGGCCGCCGCCGTGTCCATGGCCTCCCGTCGCATCACCCACTACGAGAACGGCAACGGCGAGAACCTGCGCGGCTGGCACACCGGCTCCGGAATGCTCTACTGGTGGGGCGACACCTACGGCAACGGCCAGTACAGCGACGCCTTCTGGCCCACCGTCGACCCCCTGCGGCTGCCCGGCACCACCGTCTCCCGCAAGCCGCTCGCCGACGGCGAGGGCGGCGCCTGGGGGGCGCCCCGACCCGACGTCCGCTGGGTCGGCGGCGCCACCGACGGCACGTACGCGGCCGTCGGCCAGTACCTCAAGGGCCTGTCCTCCACGCTCCTCGCGAAGAAGTCCTGGTTCTTCCTCGACGACGCGATCGTCTGCCTGGGCGCCGGCATCCACGGCCGCGACGGCACCCGCGTCGAGACGATCGTCGACAACCGCAACCTCGGCGCGAACGGCAGCCACGCCCTCACCGTCGACGGCACCGCCCAGCCCACCCGGCTCGGCCTGCACGCCACGTTCACCGGCGCCCGCTGGGCCCATCTCGCGGGCTTCGGCGGCTATGTCTTCCCCGGCGGCGCGAACCTCAACGCCCTGCGCGAGGCCCGCACCGGCGCCTGGTCCGCCATCAACACCGGCGGCACCACCGACCCCGTCACCCGCCGCTACCTCACCCTGTGGTGCGACCACGGCACCGACCCGACGTGGGACACCTACGCCTACGTCGTCCTGCCCGGCGCCACCGCCGAGCGGACCGCGGCCCGCGCCGCCGACACCACCCGGCTGACGGTCCTCGCCAACACCGGTGAACAGCAGGGCGTTCACGTCCCCGCCCTCGGCTTCACCGGCGTCAACCTCTGGTTCGCCGGCACCGTCGGCGACGTCACCACGACCGCACCGGCGAGCGTCATGATCCGCGACATGGGCCGCACGGCCAGCGTCTGCGTCTCCGGGCCGCTGCGCGACGGCGCGGTCATCGACCTGACGTGGCGGCGCGCGGTGCCGTCCGTCGTGTCCCACGACCCGGCCGTCCAGGTGGTGACGACCGGCGCCCGGCTGACCCTGCGGATCACGCCCGGCACGGCGGGCGCGGTGCACAAGGCGGTGGTGAGCCTGGGCTGACCGACGTCCGCGGCGCCGGGTACGCCGGGGCGAGCAGCCGGGGTTACTCCCGCCGTGGGACGACCCCGGCGGACCCG
>NZ_JAPSKQ010000072.1:26860-30451 GCF_031181555.1 Streptomyces sp.
CCCACCCGGGGATCAGGGTCGGCTCGGGGGTGACTCCGGGCCGTCCCGGATGATCGGGCCGGCGCGGTCCCGGCAGCATGGCGACCATGACCTCTCGTTCTCTCTCGCGGCGTTCCCTGGTCCGCGGTTCGGCGGCCGGCGCCGTGCTGGCCGTGGCCGGCCGTACCGACGCGCATGCGGGGGACCATCCCACCGAACCGCCCGCCCCGGGCTTACCGGCGGCCACCGCCCGGGCGCTCCGGGCGGCCGTCT
This sequence comes from Streptomyces sp., assembly GCF_031181555.1. Classification (GTDB taxonomy): domain Bacteria; phylum Actinomycetota; class Actinomycetes; order Streptomycetales; family Streptomycetaceae; genus Streptomyces; species Streptomyces fimbriatus. The sequence continues at coordinate 27,113 of NZ_JAPSKQ010000072.1, forward strand.
CGGACCTCGCCCATCCACCGGCCACCTGCGCGCAGCTGCGCGTCACGGCCCACGGCGGGCACTGGTACGGCGGGGCGGGAGCCGCCGACCCGGCCTCGGGGCGTGCGGCCCGCCCGGACGACGCGTTCCGCGCGGGCAGCGTCACGAAGACCTTCGTCGCGACCGTCGTCCTGCAACTGCGGGCGGAGCGCCGCGTCCGGCTCGACGCCCCCGTCGGCAGATACCTGCCGGGGCTCCTGCCGCACCCGTTCACCCGCATCACCGTGCGGCACCTGCTGACCCACACCAGCGGACTCCCCGACCACCGCGGGCTGCCGGACCTCAGCACGCCGGAGGCGGTGCTGCGCCACCGTTGGGACCGCTGGACGCCCGAGGAGTGGGTGCGGACGGTGACGCACGACCCGCTGAAGTTCCGTCCGGGCACCCGGCAGGAGTACCGGGGCATCAACTACGTGCTCCTCGCCCTCCTCGTCGAGGAACTGACCGGCCGGCCCTACGGCGAGGCGATCACCTCCCGGATCCTGCGCCCGCTCGGCCTGCGGCGGACGCTGCTCCCGGACGACGATCCCCACCTGCACGGCTCGCACATACGCGGCTTTCTCCGGATGACCGACGGTTCGCTGGGCGACGTCGCCGTCTACCGGCAGTCCAGCGCGTGGGGCGAGGGGGAGCTCGTCTCGTCCGTCGACGACCTCTACCGCTTCCAGCAGGCCCTGTTCTCGGGGTGGTTGCTGCCGCCGTCCGCCATGGAGCTGCTGTTCACCACGCCGCCGCAACCCGTGCGCATGCTGGACGGCAGCCCCGCCCGCTACAGCGCCGGGCTGCAGAAGGCCACGGTCAACGGCGTGACGTTCTGGGGGAAGACCGGCGAGACGTACGGCTACCGCACCCGGATGTTCGCCACCCGCGACCTCGGCCTCCGCTTCGTCCTGGCCTACCACCCGACACCACTGAGGTCATCCGAGCAGATGATCCCTCGCGTGGTCGACGCCCTCACCACCTGACCGGCCGGACATCACTCGTCCCGCGGACAGGAGGGTGCCGAGCGGCCGGCCGGGGCGGCGGCCGCGGTCCTGCTCCGGCGGGGCCACCAGCCGTACCGCCGGGCCCGCGAACACCGTCCCGCTGAAGACATTGAGCCCTCGGGCAACCCTCCGGCTGCGGCACAGCACGAGCGCGAGCCTGCCCGAGAGCAGACCCCCTGTGCCGTCGACGCAGAGGCCCATGACCACGAACGAGACGCCCATCACCCCGAACTGGACCGGAGCATGCCCGGTTCGGGGTTCACGAACTGCGGCAGAAAGGCCACGTCGAAGAGAATCGCCTCGGGGCTGAGCGGACTGACGAGGGCGCCCTGCCGAACGCCGACAGCCCGAGGACCGCCGCCACCGCGTGCACGAACATGGCGCAGGCCACCCCGCACGCCGCCATCACGCCCTTGGCGGGGCCGGGTGACGCACAGCGCGACGGCGGCGACGAGGAAGGCCGCGCGGCGAGAAGGGGCCATCGTGCCGGTCGTGCTCAGCGCTGATCGGCGGCCGGGCGACCGAGCCCCGGGGAATGGGACCACCGGGACGCCGGGTCAGCGCGGCGACTTTGCCGCGGCGACCAGCGTGGTGAGGATTTCCTCGGCATGGGTCCACAGCAGGGACCCGGCCGCGTCGGGGATCAGGTAGCGGGTCGCGCCGGGCATGACGCGGGCGAGGGAACCGCCCTGGTCGGGGGAATGGACCGGGCTGGTGTCGTACTCCCCGTACCAGAGGTGCACCGGCACGGTGATGCGGGCCGGGTCGAAGGGCCAGCGGCTCATGGCCAGGACGGTGTCGCGGGCGTAGCCGGCCGGACCCTGGGCGAAGGCCTCGCGCAGCGCGCGGCGGAAGGCCCGCTCGAAGACGGGGTCCGTGTAGACGGCGCGGTCGAGGGCGTGGCTCGTGCCGATGACGACGTCCCAGAGGGCATCGGCACTGCCGAAGTCGGCGAAGGAGGCGGCGGCCCCGTCCGGGTCGTCGGCCGTGGTGTCCACCATGGCCCTGATGGGCGGTTCGAGGGTCCGCGCGAAGCGGGGATGGGCCAGTTCGTCGCTGCCGGACACCACGGCCACGGCGCGGACGAGACCGCCGGCCGCGAGGGCCAGTGCGAACGGCGCGCCCTGGGAGAAGCCGACCGTGGCCAGCGGCCACAGCTCCCGGGCTTCGGCGAGGTGCCGGACGTCCTCGGCCCAACTCACCAGTGTCCGCCCCGGATCGGGGTCCGAGTCGCCGAGTCCCGGGCGGTCCACGGAGACGAGCCGGATCCCGGCCGCCTCGACGGCGTCACCGCCGAAACCGAGCCATCTGCTCGTCGCGGCCCCCGGGCAGAACAGCACCGCGGTGCCGTCGGGCGGTCCCCATTCCGCCCAGGCGAGTCGCCGGCCGTCGGGCAGTCGAGTCGTCCCCAGCCGCGCGGGTTCCGTCACGTCGTGGTTCTTCCCGGAGTTCATGGTGGGATCACGATAGTCGACCACGGGCGACGGCCGGGGCGGACCTGTCGCCCCGGCCGTCCGTCACCGCGACCGTGCCACGTCCGCGACGGCGGAACGGGCGTGGCACGGTCGGGATTCGGTCAGCTGACCGTGATGCTGGAGCTGCCGCTGCTCTGGTAGCCCTCGGTCGCCATGATCATGTAGTAGTTGAAGCTGCCGAGCCGCATCCCGGCGCGGGACCACGCGTCGAAGTGGTTGCCGGTCGTGATGGTCCCGCCGGTCCGCTTCTGCTGGCGCACGCTCCAGTACTGGTTGAACGTCTTCGTCCCCTCCACGGAGGGGGCGTTGTACCGGGTCGTCTGGTAGATGTCGTAGGTCCCGCCGTCGCTGGTGACCGTGCCCTTGTAGGTGCCGGTGGGCCGGTAGGTGCCCCAGTTGTCGACGATGTAGTACTCGACGAGCGGGTTCGCCGTCCAGCCGTACAGGCACAGGTAGGCGTTGCCGGACGGGGAGAAACTGCCGGAGTAGCGCACCGTCCTGCGGCTTCCGTTGCTCCAGCCCTTGCCGGCCACGAAGTTGCCGGTGTTGCGCCAGGACGTGCTGTAGCTGCCGCCGGAGCGGAGGGTCATGGAGACGGTGCCGGGGGCGTCGGTCCAGAACGAGTAGTAGTACCCGTTGTTGGTGCCGGTCTGGTTGGTCGTGATGGTCGTGTCGGCGTGGGCGGTGCCCGGCAGGAGCAGCCCGGCCGAGGCGCCGAGCGCCAGCGCACCGGCGCCACCCAGGAAGCCCCGGCGCCCGATTCCAGGAGTGGGGGTGTCGTCGTGCATGTGTCCCTCCGATGAGTGGGGGTCAGTCGGTGCCCGTCAGTGTTGGATCGC